>DBCF01000119.1 GCA_002292925.1 Roseiflexaceae bacterium UBA965
GTCGGCCAACGGGGCGTGGGGGTACCAGTATTTGCGGCCAATCATCGCATATTGTTGCGCCAAATCATTGAGGCTAGGGTTGTCGTTGAGTACCCAGGCCACTTTGGGGGCAGTTACTGATTGGTTGGTATCGAGCACACTAAAATAGGCCCATTCATTGAGACCAGCACTAAGCTCGAAGCCACCGTCATTTTGTTCATCGAGGCGGATAGCCCAATTCCCCGACCAGGCCACGGAGACCGACATGGCCGACCGGCCATCGCGCCACAACGTGCACCACGGGTGCATCCCTTGTGACGAGCGCCCGGCCCGGGTTTCGAGGCGCACATCGCCATTGAGGCGGCCACGTACCGGCTCGAATTCGCTGCCCCAGCCACCGGTATAATGCAAGATATCGTACGATGCCGAAGGAATATGCAGTACCAACGAATCGAGACGGGTGATGGTTTGGGGCGCGGTACCGTGGTTTTTGACCACAATCCAACTTTCGCAGAGCGTGGCACCACTATACGTCATCACAAAAAAATCAATGGTCAATTGCAACGGCGCATAGGCAAAGGTGAGTTGAATCTGGGTTTGACCACTCACTGGCGTGGTGTGGTTGACTGATTGCAATAATAAATCGGGGTGCATCGCGTCGATGCGTTCACCATCGACTTCGATGGCAAATAAGCCAGAATCTGCCATCCCCCAACCGACCTCACCGACTTCTAATTTTTGCAAAAACCGGGTGGGCGCCGATTGATAAACAAATTGCAACTGATCGGCGGCGAATACTATCTGTGCTGGGATCGTCATTGATGGCCCTTTCGCATTTGTGAAACAGGTTTACCCTATGGTAAAAGTGATGGTAGAATCTGTCAATATCGTTGCAACTATTTTTTACTGCACCACCAGTATGCACAAAGGAGCTCAAGATGCGCATCGACGCCGTTGATTTTTATTATTTAGCCATGCCCGAAGTCCTCGACATTGGTGATGGTAGCCAAGACGCCTTGCTGGTACGGGTGCAAGCCGGCGAATACGTGGGCTGGGGCGAATGCGAAGCCGCCCCACTGGTATCGATTGCCAGCCTGGTTTGCCCGATGTCGCATAGTGCCTGCAAACCGGTGCGCGATTCGGTGCTTGGTCAGACCCTCGACGACATCAGCGATATTTATCGCATCGGCGCCTTGGTACGCGCCAATAGCCTCGATTTGCTCCAAGCCGAGCATACCTTGTCGGGGATTGACATTGCTTTGTGGGATTTGTTGGGCAAAAAACTCCAGGCCCCGGTGTTTCAGCTACTCGGGTACACCAGCGTCTACCCCAAACTCCCCTATGCCTCGCAGTTGTTTGGTGATACCCCTGACCAAACCTTGGCGCTGGCCCAACAAGTGCGTGCTGCCGGCTTCAAAGCCGCTAAATTTGGCTGGGGGCCGTATGGGCTGGGCAGCGTCAGTGATGATGCCGCCCATGTCTATGCCGCCCGCGAAGGGCTGGGCGCCGACGGAATTTTGTTGATCGACGCCGGTACCGTCTGGATCGACGATGTTGCCAAAGCCCAAGCCCGCCTCGCCGCCCTGCAAGCGTGTCAGGTCACCTGGCTCGAAGAGCCGTTTGTGTCGGGTGCCCTCAAATCATATGCGGCCCTCAGTCACTCGGCGGCACCCGTCAAGCTGGCAGGTGGCGAGGGGTGTCATACGTTTTATATGGCGCAACACATGATTGATTACGCCGGGCTGGGCTACATCCAAATCGATACCGGCCGGATTGGAGGCATCAGCATTGCCCATCAGGTTGCCCAATACGCCCAACGCAATAATGTGACGTATGTCAATCACACCTTCACCTCAAATCTGGCCTTGAGTGCCTCGTTACAGCCGTATGCGGGCATAGAAAATGATATAATTTGCGAGTACCCCGTAGCCCTCAAACAACTCGCATGGGACATGACGCACGAGCATCTGTTGCCCGACAGTGCCGGACTAATCCACATCCCCACCGGCGTCGGCCTCGGCATCACCCCCAATCTAGAGGGTATCGCCCCCTATGTAGTCGATTGCGACATCCAAGTCGCCGGCAAATCGGTGTATCGCACCCCCGCATTACGTGCATAGCAAAGGAGCAGCGCACATGAATGAGTTAACCCAACAAATCGCCACCATCGTCGCCGATTACCAAGCCCAAGGTGCCGAATACGGCATCCAAGTCAGTGTCTACCACCGTGGCCAACAAATTGTCGATTATAGCGGGGGCACCCGCAATAGTGCCGGTGATGCACTCGGCGCCGACAATTTGCTCTATTGCTGGTCGATGACCAAAGGGTTGATGGCACTGGCCATGCATATCGCCGCCGAAAAAGGGACGTTGGACTACGACGATTTGGTCTGCCGCTATTGGCCAGAATTTGCCCAAAACGGCAAAAAATATATCTCAATCCGCCAGTTTCTCGCCCACACCTCGGGCATGGCCGACATGCCTCGCGTCACCACCGCCGAAACGTGTGATTGGGACGGGATGTGTGCCCGTTTCGCCGCCATGGAACCCAAAACCCACCCGGGCGAGTCACCCGCCTACCACGCCATTAGCTATGGCTGGTTACTGGGCGAAGTGCTCCGGCGCGCCGATGGACGGAGCGTGACCCAGTTCATCCAAGACGAAATCTGTGCTCCGTTAGGGATTCGTGACCTGCACATTGGGCTCCCCGCAGCGCGCTACGGCGATACCGCCGAGCTGCGTTACGACGGCTTGCCTCACCCACTCAGCCACGACCATTGTGGCACCATCGACATGGTCAATGACCCAGCCGCATTCGCCAATTTACGTAGTGTGCAATCAGCCTGCATGCCTAGTATCAACATGATGACCAGTGCCCGGGCGTTGTCACGGGTCTATGCCTCACTGGTTGGCGACGGGGTCGATGGGGTGCGCTTGCTCACCCCCCGCCGGGTTGACATGCTCCGCAGTGTGCAACGCTCGGCCCTCGACGGCACGACGGGGTTCCGAATGGCATTGGGGTTGGGATATCAGCTCCCCGATTACCAAGAAGATTCGTCGATGTCACGCCGGCGCGGAGTGTTTGGGCATGGCGGCTGGGGTGGTTCGAGTGCATTTGCCGACCCCGATTATGATCTGGCATTTGCCCTCACCAAAACCAACATGTTTCACGCTGTCGCCCCTGTGGGAATTTCCTTAGTGGTTGGTCAAGCAGTGCGCGCCCATTTGGGCATCCCCGAAGTCTAAACCACGCATTGCACCATCACGTCGATCTTGCATGCCTTGATTGACGTGATGGTGCTTCTTTTTGGCGTGTACCACAAAGGAATAGCCACATGACACTTAGTCACGCCTTGACTCAACACATCGACAGCGCCATCGCCAGTGGCCGCGAAGCAGGCATCCAGCTGTGTGTCTACCATCACGGCCAAATGATTGTCGACATCACCCGTGGTACCCGTGACGACCATGGCACCCCACTCCATCCCAATGATTTAGTGCTGGTCTGGTCGACCAGCAAAGGTATCACCGCCACCTGCATGCACATTCTCGCCGAGCGTGGGCTGATTGAGTACGACGATGCCGTGGCCCGTTATTGGCCTGAATTTGGTCAGCACGGCAAAGAGGCCATTTCAATACGCCACATCCTCAGTCATACTGCAGGGATTGCCGCCTTGCCTGCTGACACCTCGATTGCCACCCATGCAGATTTTGCGGCGGCCTGTCGCCTCGTCAGTCAGCTCCGACCAACCAGCCGGCCGGGCCAAATCCCCGAATACCATGCCCGCACCTATGGCTGGACTCTCGCCAAAGTGCTTGAAGCAGTCGATGGGCGTTCATTTGGGCAATTTGTCCAAGCCGAGATTTGTCAGCCACTGGGCATCAGCGATTTGTTTGTGGGGCTACCAGCGCATCGCCAAACAGACGCTGCTCGGCTACGGCACGACCTCGGGGTCGATGCCTTTGCTGACGCGCCCCATACTGATCCGACCGTGATGGCCAATGACCCAGCCATCCAAGCCACCTGCATGCCGTCGTCCAACATTATGGCCAGTGCCCGGGCGATTGCCAAAGTCTATGCGTCGTTGATTGGAACCGGCGTCGATGGCGTACGCTTGCTCTCTGAGCGGCGCGTCGCCATCGCCACTAGCGTACAACGCTGGCAAATTGACGGTACGCTCAACAGCGAACGCGGATTTGGTTTGGGGTATTTGTTGGGGCAGAGTTTGCCGGCACTGGGGCAGCGTGACACCACCTTTGGTCACGACGGCTTTGGGGGCGCGATTGGTTTTGCTGACCCCGTCCACGGACTCGCCTTTGCCATGACCAAAACCCAGATGACCCTACGGCCCGATGCGCCACCGATTAATGCAGAATTGGCTACAATAGTACGGCATCACCTGCAGATTCCTGCCTAGGGCTTATTTTTTCAAAAAAGGACATATCATGACCCTCAGTCAAGCGCTGACCCAACACATCGAGAGTGCCATCGCCAGTGGCCGCGAAGAAGGCATCCAGCTGTGTGTCTACCACCACGGCCAAATGATTGTCGACATTACTCGCGGTACTCGCGACGATGCCGGCACACCCCTCAGCCCTAACGATTTGGTGCTGGTTTGGTCAACCAGCAAAGGTATCACCGCAACCGCCATGCACATCTTGGCAGAGCGCAAGCTCATCGAATACGATGATGCGATTGCCCGCTACTGGCCCGAATTTGACCAACACGGCAAAGAAGCGATTTCGATTCGCCACCTGATGAGCCACACCGCCGGGATTCCTCACTTGCCTGCTGACACCTCACTCGACGTCCACGCCGATTATGATGCCGTGTGTGCCGTACTCGCCGGCATGACGCCAGTCAGTCGCGCCGGGCAAATCCCGGCGTACCATGGCTTGACCTACGGCTGGCCTCTCGCCAAAGTCCTCGAAGCGGTCGACGGGCGGCGTTTTGGGCAATTCATCCAAGACGAAATCTGCAAACCCCTCGGTATTACTGATTTGGTGTTTGGCTTGCCGGCCGATCGGCGGGCTGATGCAGCGCGTTTGAGTCACGACCTCGGCCCCAACGGTTTTGCCAGCAACCCCCACGAAAACCCCACGTTGATGGCCAATCACCCCGGCATCCAAGCCACCTGCATGCCCGCCGCCAACATGATGGCCAGTGCCCGATCGATTGCCCGCGTCTATGCGTCGTTGATTGAAAACGGCGTCGATGGTGTACGATTACTCCCCGAACGGCGGGTCGCCATGGCCACCAAAGTACAGCGCTGGGCCATGGATCAAACCCTCGTCAATACCGAACGGGGCTTTGGGTTGGGCTACTTCCTCGGCCAAAGTCTGCCGGCCATGGG
>DBCF01000185.1:0-8287 GCA_002292925.1 Roseiflexaceae bacterium UBA965
TTGCCCGTGGGCAATGCCGGCAACATCACTGCCTACTGGCACGGCTTCAAACAATACCACGCCGCCGGCAAAATCACGGCTTTGCCCCGCATGCTGGGGTTTGAAGCAAGTGGTTCAGCAGCAATTGTACGTGGCACCCCCATCGCCTACCCCGAGACCATCGCCACTGCCATCCGCATCGGCAATCCCGCCAGCTGGAAGCAAGCCGTAGCCGCCCGCGATGAATCTGAAGGCATCATTGGTGAAGTCACCGACACCGAGATTTTGGCGTCGTGGCGAGATTTGGCCCGCCAAGAAGCGGTCTTTATCGAACCAGCCTCTGCAGCCGGCGTGGCAGGGCTCCGCAAACTCGTCCAGAGCGGCCAAGTCGACCGCGACGGCACCTATGTGGCAGTAGTGACCGGCCACGGACTCAAGGACCCCAACACGGCAGTCGAACAATTTGCCACTCCTGAAGCGATTCCCGCCAACCTAGATGCCATTGTCAAATGGCTCGGATTATAAAACGAGGACTATATGAGCGTACTTGCAATGAAGTTTGGTGGCACGTCGGTCGGGAGTAGCGCAGCCATCGGCATGCTGTGTCAGATTGTGCATGACCAAAAAACGCAGTGGGATAATGTCGCCGTTGTGGTGTCGGCAATGAGTGGCGTCACCGATATTTTAATCAACGGCGCCAATGCGGCGGCACGGGGCGATAAAGCCAGTGCCCACGCCAGCGCCGATGCACTACGTAGCCGCCATATCACGACCTTGCACGAGCTGGCAGGTGAAACGCCAGAGAGTGCCGCCATCGCCCAACAAATCGGTGCGTTGATTAGCGAATACGAATTACTCATCCAAGCGGTCGGCGTGCTAGGCGAAGCCTCACCACGAGCACTCGACGCCATCGCCAGCCTCGGTGAGCGTATGAGTGTGCGCCTAGTGGCAGCTGCCTTGCAGGCCAAGGGGACCCCAGCCCAGGCCATCGATGCCAACACGGTGGTGTTGACGACGGCAGAGTTTGGCAACGGTGCTCCGATTTACCCACAAACCCGCGACCAAATCCAAGCAGCTATTTTGCCGCTGTTTGCCCAAGGCATCACCCCAGTAATTACCGGCTTTATTGGCGCCACAGCCAGTGGTGCGATAACCACACTGGGTCGCGGTGGTAGCGACTATAGCGGGGCTATTTTTGGGGAAGCACTAGACGCCGATGAAGTCGACATTTATACCGATGTCGATGGCGTGATGACCACCGACCCGCGCCTCGTCAAACATGCCAAGGTGCTCAATCACCTGTCGTATGCCGAAATGAGCGAATTGGCCTATTTTGGCGCCAAAGTGCTCCATCCCAAGACCATCCGCCCGGTCATCGAGCGCGGCATACCCATTCGCATCCGCAACACCTTCAACCCCAGCCATCTCGGTACACTAGTGACGCGGGTATCAGAACCGACTACCCATGCCATCCGGGCGGTTACCGTCATCCGCAACATGAATCTGATTACCGTCGAAGGGCGGGGCATGATTGGTGTGCAAGGCGTGGCGGCTCGCACGTTTAGTGCGGTTGCCCACGCCGGCGCCAACGTGCTGATGATTTCACAAGCGTCGTCAGAGCAAAGCATCTGCTTCGTGATTCCCAACCAATCGACTGCATCAGTCATCACCGAACTCGAACAATCACTCAAACACGAACTCGAACGGGGCGATATCGATCGCGTGAAATCGCGTGATGAAGTGGTGATTGTAACGGTCGTCGGCGTCGGCATCCACGAACGCCCAGGCGTCGCTGCTAAGGTATTTAGTGCGATTGCCGAAGCCAGCGTGAATATTCTGGTCATCGCCCAAGGATCGTCAGAGTGCTCGATTAGCATCGTGGTGGCCGCCAGTGACGGTGATATCGCAGTCAAAGCGCTCCACGAATTGGCATTGGCATAACCGATGCAGATACGGCGCATTCAACCCACAGATGCCATGGCCGTGAAGCGACTGCGACTGCAGGCGCTCAGCCAAGAGCCGCTGGCGTTTGCAATGGATGTGACCCAAGCCGCCGCCTGGGCTGATGCGCAATGGGAACAAATGGCTAGCCGCAACAGCGACGGGGTGCAAACCATTGTGTTGGCACAGGTCGGCGCTGAACTAGTCGGCATGGCGGGATGCCACATCGATGCCTCACCCAAAATGGCCCATTGTGGCATGGTATGGGGCATGTATGTGGCGCCCCCACACCGCAATCGCGGGATTGCACGACAATTGTTGCAGGCAGTGATTGACCATGGCAGTGCTCACCACTTGCAGATGCTCAAATTGAGCGTCACCACCAGCCAAACCAGCGCGCTCCATGGGTACCTGCGGGCTGGCTTCGTCCAATATGCGCATGAACCTACGCTGTTGTATGTTGACGACGCACCAATCGATGCATTTCATTTGTATTATCGATATGACACAAAGGAGTCTGTATGAAATCACCGCGCATTCCTGTTGCCATCCTCGGCGCAACCGGTGCCGTTGGCCAACGCATGATCCAATTACTCGAAAACCATCCGTGGTTTGAAATCACCGTGCTAACCGGCTCTGATCGCACCATCGGACGCCCCTACGGCGAACTGGTGCGCTGGGTACTCGACGGAGCCCCGCCGGCCAGTGTGGCCAATCTGATTGTGCAACCCAGTGATGTAGTTGCTGACGTCGCCATCGCCTTGTCGGCCCTGCCCACAGACGCCGCCAAACTCTATGAGCCATTGTGGGCTGCCCACACCGCCGTCTGCTCCAATGCGTCGTCATACCGCATGACCAGCGACGTGCCCTTGATTATCCCCGAAGTCAATCCCGAGCATGTCAACTTGATCGACGACCAACGCAAAGCCCGGGGCTGGCGTGGAGCACTGGTCACCAACCCCAATTGTTCGGTAATCGGCATCGCCTTGGCGCTTAAACCGCTGTACGACGCCGTCGGGCTCGACATCGTGCAAATCGCCACGCTCCAAGCCGTGTCTGGTGCCGGCTACCCTGGCGTGCCGTCGCTCGATATCATCGACAACATTGTGCCCAATATCGCCAATGGCGTTGAAGAAGAAAAAATCGAAGCTGAACCATGTAAGATTCTTGGTCGTTATGACAACTCGACAATTAGCATGGCTACGATGCGCATGAGCGCCCAAGTTACCCGTGTGCCAGTCACCGACGGGCATACAGCGTTGATTTCGCTCAAATCGGTACGGGGATTAAGCGTCGCTGATGCCAATGCGATTTATGCCAGTTGGCAAGCCCCCCAAATCGTACGCAATCTGCCGTCATCACCGGCCCAACCGCTGATTATCCACACCCACCCCGAACGCCCCCAGCCTCGCCGCGATCGTGATTTGGGTGCGGGTATGAGTGTGTCGATTGGGCGTATCCGCAGCTGTCCCGTCAATGATTTGCGCATGGTGGTGTTGTCACACAATACGATTCGTGGCGCCGCGGGTGGGGCGATTTTGAATGCCGAACTTTTGGTAGCAGCTGGGTATGCCGGCAAATAGCCGAAGGAGTCGTTGATGCAAATCTATGGACGTCACGCCGTGGCCGATGTGTTGGGGGATTTTGTGGCCTATCGCAATATCCGCCCCATCGATGCCCGCCTCCCCGGACTACAAGACATTGCCCCCAATACCCAACCGCGCAAAGGCGATGACGCTTATGCCAATGTGGCGATGACAATTTTGAATGCGGCCCAATCGTTACGTCAAGCCGGTCCAATTCAGCGCTTTATGATGATTGGTGACACCCGCCAAAGCGATGGCGGCACCTATCTGACCATCGCCAAACGTTCGGGATGGCAAGGGGCGGCCTTTATTTGTGACGAAAAACGCAGCGAAGATCCGTTTTATGGGATATCAAATGACGTTGGTGTCTACACGTCAAATCGCTGGCGCCACATCGACGCATTTGCTGCCCAGCACGCCGTCGACCAACATACTGCCATCCTCATCGACCTCGACAAAACATTCATTGGCGCTCGGGGGCGTAATCACCAACTCATCGATGCAGCCCGCCTGACTGCCCTCAAAAGTGCCGTCACGAGCGTGCTGGCCAACAACTATAACGATACGCTGTTTAGCGAAACTTACCACCGCTTCAACCAACCCCGATTTCATCGCTTCACCGGCGACAACCAAGATTTCTTGGCGTTTATCTGTGTGATGGCTGGTGGCGGCATCGTCACACCCGATGGCTTGCAATCGATGCTTGAACAAGGCATTATGCGTGATTTTTCTCATTATGTCGACTTAACCGAGGCCCGGATTCAGACATTCAAATCGCCCCTTGAGGACTTCCAACGTGATTTCGCCCAGCTCTACCGGGCCGGCGACATGACGCCATTCAAAGCCTTCCGCTACATCGAATACACCGAGACGGCGGCCCGGTTTGGCTGTGCCCCCGATGATTTGGATGCCCTTGATTTACTCACGCGTGAAATCGTGATTACCGGCGAGTTATGGCAAATCGCCCAGCAATGGCAGGCCCAAGGGGCGTTGTTGTTTGGTTTGTCTGACAAACCGGACGAGGCGGCCTGTGGCACAGGTGAGGGTGCCCCCATCCACCGGCTGGTCACGCATGTGGTGGGGACATAAACCATGACCAACAATGTCATCGCTCATGTGTTACAGACCAGCAAAACAATCGCAGTGGTGGGGTTATCGAGCAAGCCCGAGCGAGCCAGTTACCAAGTGGCCGCCTACCTACAACGCCACGGCTACCGCATCATCCCCGTCAATCCCCGCGAGACACAGGTACTTGGCGAGCCAGCCTACGCCACACTACGTGATGTGCCGGTGGCTATCGACATTGTCGATGTGTTCCGTGAATCAAGTGCCGTGCCAGAGATTGTGTCCGAGACGATTGCCATCGGCGCCAAAGTATTGTGGTTGCAACTCGACATCCACCATGCCGATGCCGAGGCCCACGCCACGGCTGCCGGTGTCACCGTCATCACTGACGTCTGCATCAAGATTGCCCACGCCGAGCAATTAGCATAGTCGAGACAGCGGTATTTGCCCCGTCAACAACATCACCCACGTCGGTTAGCTCGACGTGGGTGGTTTGTATCTAATCCGGACTACTTAGGCGTCGGCACACACCACCATGGCATGACCATCAATCACCGGTAGGGTGACATGGTAATAGCCGTCGTGGTGTGTATATTGGAGTGGGTCCATACGAGGAGCAAGGTACATTTGGCCAATTGGTTTATCTGCGCGGATAGCGATTTGGACATTGTAGAGTGGGATGACGTCTTCGATAACATCAAAATCTAACCCGCGCCGTTCGGGAATATAGTGCAGAAGATGTACGATGGTGCGCTGAGCTTGGCGCATCACCGAGCTGGTAATCGTCGAAGGGCCTTGATGGCGCAACAGCGGTGTGGGCAACAGGCGTGCGATAGCGTCAGCGACCAGTTGCTTGACCCAGCGCGGCGCATTGGTGTGGTATTGGGTAAAGACGGGGTGGGCAAAATAGATCACCCGCCCAGCCTGCGTCACTGCCGGCGCCCCCAATACCCCTGCCGATGGCGTGTGGCGGTGCGAACTAAAATGGCGCCACGAACGCTCAAAATAGGGCTGGACCGTATGCGCCAACACCGTCGTACCGGCCTGGGGTGTCACCTGCGTGCCCCGCAAATACATGGCATGTTCGGTACGAGGCAGGCTTTGACCAATGGTATCACTGGGCACGATGAAATCAGGGCTCATGGCGATGTCACCCACACAATCGACCCCCAACACGGGCAGAATCGTCTGGTTGTTGCGCATCCCTGAGCGGTGCGAGGCAATCAATGCGCCACCGTTGGCTACATAGTCAGACAACTTGGTGCTGGTGGCGTCGTCGATGATAGCCTCGTCGGCCAAAATAATCAGTTTGTATGGCGTAAAATCGGCTTGGGTGTCGACAATGTCGAACTGCATGCTCAGTTCTTCGAGCATGCGCACCACCCCAAAGGTGGCGGCGGGGATAGCGTCGGCCCATGATGACGACACGGCTTTCTCGAGGGATAACACGGCGATGTCGGTGACGGCGTGGGCATCGACACACCATGGCTCGCGCCGTTCGACTTCTTGGTAAACCGAGCCAATCAAGTTATACACATCGCGATCAATCAAGCCATCGGGATGCAATTGATCACCCACGCTACAGGCAGTGCCGTGGGCCAGCATACGAAAAACTTCGAATTCGAGGGCGGCTTTGTTTTTGAAAGAATGGAAATCGCCCCACGAGGTATGGAACTTACCGGTCATACCCAGTACCGGCATCCCCAAGGTGCGCGCATAGCGTACGGCGATGGGGAAGTGTAGGTAGCCCCAGCCGCCACTTGGCAAGGTCTCGATTTCCCAATGACTATAAGAATCAGCCCAGCGCCGGTCGCGAGGTGCCACATGTCCGGCATTATAAAAAATTGTGGCATTGGGAACCAGCGATTTGACGACGGCAGTCATGTCACGCTTGAAGCGGGCGCTGGTTTCGGCGCCCCATTGCAGGCGGTCAGCCTCGACCGAAGGATCAAGCCCAGCGGCCATCATAGCCGTACGACAGTGGTAACAGACACAGGGGATGGGTTGTACGATGTCGAAAAAGAAGCCGTCTACTTGGCCCATCGACTCAACTACATCACGCACATTATCGAACAAAAATTCACGGTAGGGCGATCCGACACATAAAAAGAGATAAAACCCGGCTTCAAACAACGGTTGCCCATGGCGATTGACACTAAATGGATTGCCTGAGGCATCCATGGCGAGCCATTCAGGATGATGCAAAGCGGTGTAATAATCCCATTGAACGGTTATGTAAACTGGAGCGTTGATTCGTGATTCACGACACGCTTGTACTTGGTCGACGAGCAGGTTGTTTTGCAAGTGGGGGTGGACACGTTCGGGAAAGCGTTTGCTGTGGTAGTAGAGCATACCATGGTGGCAACGAGCAAACACCGTCACCGAATCGACGTGTGCTTCGCGCAAGGTACTGGTAAATTGCTCGGAATCGAATTCGCCAGCGATATTACCGATTAATTCACTGGTATGGAAATCCAAATGGACCTGTCGCATACGCATACAATCACCTCATTGTGAATAAAACAGGAATCACGGTAAGTATACCGTGATTCCTCAGGTGCGCACAGTATTTATTTTTGTGGCCTATTCACGTCGCGCTAAATTACTTTTTGCCGACGTAATTGCAATGCGAACAATACCCCCACACCACACAATACCAAGGGCAAAACGACAATTGCCGGGATGAGTGACGCTTTGGCAAGAATCGCGAGTAAGGCAAATGCCGTTGCCACACCAGATGCAATAAATGGCCATGATTCAGTGTAATCGAACCAAATGCGCCCCATACCATATATCAATAGGAACGCAAGACCAATGAGTAATCCAAGAATAGCGCCACCATATATCGTCAACCACGGTAACCCAGCCAATACCGCACCGATGCTAACCGATACAATACAGAGCCAATACCAACGACGCACGATGGCCAAGACAAACGCAAGTACGGTTAACCCAATACAAAATACGAGTTGTGGCAATATATATGTCGTAATGAATGTTTCGATAAGAGCGTGATCAATCGCCAATAACGCCACAATCATCACAATACACAACCCATAAACACGGTTCGTGTTTGCAGTGGTGGGTGTAGACCGTAATGGAATCGTCGGCATTCCTTCTGATGAGAAATGCTCAAGATCTATTTTTGACTGGTCGTTCATATCGTATACCCCTTCATCACAGTCACTGTACATCGTCGTACACATTTATACAACAACATCTTAATATACTTATATTACGAATTAACCGTTCAAATTGAACGAGAATCATCCAACACACATGCTGATTGATTATAACTGAAAAAATCAATGATTTCCGCAAGAATTCATAATTTCTTTATTTTTCGATAAAGCAATACACAAGCCAATTTAAGCCGTGTGCTGATTTTTTGGCGTGTGCTTATCCTATGGCATACCTCGGGAAATTCCACGCTGCGGTTGCCATCGCAACCGGCATGGAATGACGCTAGGGGTTGGATTTTGGCGTAGGTATTGAGTGTGTAATTTATTTTTTTTAATNNCAATGATTTCCGCAAGAATTCATATTTACTTTATTATTCAATAATGCATAATACGACGTAGAAAGTTCGAAGTCGAAAGTAGGAAGTAGAGTTCCACATTTCGAATTCAGAGAGACGCAGTATGATGCGGCTCTCCATACACAAGGAGTTATACATGCGTAGTGCAGATGCGCTTCGATTGGCAGCGCTTGCCTCC
>DBCF01000185.1:8384-9043 GCA_002292925.1 Roseiflexaceae bacterium UBA965
CTTCGATTGGCAGCGCTTGCCTCCCTATGGGGTGGATCATTTTTGTTTATGCGGATTGCAGCACCAGAGCTGGGGGCTGCCTGGGTAGCATTTGGACGGGTACTTATCGCCGCCGTCCTATTGTTGAGTTACGCCAAAATACGTGGCGTTGATTTACAACTCCGCCGTTTCTACAAAGAGTATCTGGTATTGGGGTTCTTTCAATCGGCGTTACCGTTCTTTTTGTTTGCAACAGCCGAAACCAAAATCTCAGCCGGGTTAGGATCAATCCTCAATGCCACCAGTCCCTTATTTGGACTGATTATTGCCATGATGATTGGTGACGAAAAAGTCCGCATCGATCGCATCCTCGGTATTTTTGTGGGAATTGCCGGTGTTGCGATTTTGGCGGGTTTTGATGTGGGGATACTCGATATGGCAATTGTCGGGGCAATTGTGTGTTGCCTTGGCGCAGCCTGTTCCTATGGCATTTCAAGCAATTACACTCGGCGTTATGTAAATGGTGCGCCGGCGTTGGGCATGGCGGCGTTTAGCCAAACTGCTGCGGTATTGTGGCTGTTACCCCTCGCGATTTTGTATCCACCGAGTGGAGCGGTAGGGATCGATGCCATCGTTGCCGTCACGTTATTAGGGGTACTTGCCACCGGGATCGCGTTTAT
>DBCF01000243.1:0-628 GCA_002292925.1 Roseiflexaceae bacterium UBA965
TTGCCGGTAATCGTAGTTTTGCGCAATTTATTCAAAGCTATGGCATCGAATTTTTTCCGATAAATGCCGATATGGATTCCCTAAAGGTTGATCCGCGCATGTTGCAAATGGCAGCCAGTGCCGATAACCCATTCAAGATGTTGTTGGCCTTCAACAAAATGAAGGAATACGGTATCTACATGGTGCACGATTATTTTGCGGCGTGTGAGGGGAGTGAGCTCATCGTATATCACCCGGGCTGTACGATTGGCTATTTTGCAGCCCAATTGTATGGCATTCCCGCGATTTTGGCGGCACCATTCCCGATGCATCGCACCAACGAATACCTGTCGGTAGTGATGTATGGGCGGATGCCAGCCAACCGCTTTAGCAAATCATTGAGTTATACGCTGTTGCAGGGCATGTTGTGGATGGCTTCCAAAGATTCAATCAAAGGCTTTTGGCAACAGAAGTTTGGGAGTGCACCGGCTGATTTTGGCATGCCATTTGCCCGTCTCGACGCCCGTCACCCGGCAGTGATTTCGTGTAGCAATGCGGTATTTGCGCGTCCACACGATTGGAGTGCAGATATTCACCAGCACGGCTATTGGTTTGTGCGTGAGCCGCAACCGTACGTGCCCAGCGCGGC
>DBCF01000243.1:707-1322 GCA_002292925.1 Roseiflexaceae bacterium UBA965
AGTATGACGGGCTTTGGTGACCAAACGGCCTTGGGTGAAACGGTGGTACAGGCCTTGGTCAAAAGTGGCAAACGAGGTGTGGTGAGTGGGCTGGGTCAAATTGCTAATCTGCCAGAATCGATTATTGCAATAGATGCAGTGCCGCACAGTTGGCTTTTTCCACAGATGGAAGCCGTCTGTCATCATGGTGGGGCGGGGACGACGGCTGCCGGCTTACGGGCAGGCGTGCCCAACATCGTTGTGCCCTTTGCCAACGACCAATTTGCCTGGGCGCAACGGGCGACCGATTTGGGGGTGGCGCCACGGGCGACTGCCCGCAAACAGGTAACGGTGGATCGGTTGGCGCAGGCCTTTCAGCAGGTTGATAGCCCGTCATTACGCCACAACGCCACTTTGTTGGGGCAACAAATTGCTCAAGAGGATGGCGCACGACGCTGTGCCGAAGTAATTGCCGGGCTGGCGTAGTCGTTGACCACCCAGCCCCAGCATGTCCATGTCTGCATGGGCACGCTGGGGCTTTTGGTATGTGCGCTACCAATAATTGGCACAGGTATCTCCATGGGCACTACTCAGGGTGCCATTGGGACAGACGGTGTCTTGCCAGATGACGCCGGT
>DBCF01000243.1:1398-2740 GCA_002292925.1 Roseiflexaceae bacterium UBA965
CCACTTAGATTGGCCCCACTGAGGTTGGCGAAGCTGAGGTTGGCCCATGCCAAATTGCTCCACATCAAAGTGGCACCATTCAAATTGGTGTGACTAAAATCGGCACCGCGAGCGTCCACACCACGCAAATCACTACCTGCTAAATTACTACCAGCCAAATTACTGTAGGGGAGTTGGGCGTAGCCCAGCTGGGCGTTGTTCAGATTCGCATTCGCGAGTTGGGCATTACTGAGGTTGGCAAAGGGACCGACAAGGTACCCACCCGTCAATTGCCAATCACTGGGTAACAACACGTTGGTACCGATGATGCCGCCCGATGTTACTCCGATGAGCGAGGTATGTTGGAAGTTGGTACCGCTGAGATTCGCCCCCGTAAAGCGCGAGCCATCGAGCACGCTATAGGCAAAGGTGGCATTTGTGAGATTTGCATGGATAAAGTTGATGGTGCGGTGGGTGCCCATGCTCAAATCAGTGTCACGTAGGTCACTATTCATGAAGTTGAAGACACTCAAATCACGGTATGAAAAGTCGAGCCCGTGGAAGTCGCAGTCGTTGGCATGTTGATCCGTCAAGGAACAGAGTGGCTCCGATACGGCTGTGACAACTATCGATATCGAGGGTGTCGCGGTGGCGGTGGGTGTCGCGGTGGCGATTAGTGCCACACATTTATTTAGTCCATTGGTGTCACTATTTGAGGTATCAGGACACGTCGTATTATTCCAAGTAATACTGGTAGTTGATAATTGAATTCCCGTGAAATTCGCATTGGTGAAATTGGTATTGGTGAGATCGGAACTCTGAACACTTGCATTGGTGAAATTGGTACTGGTGAAATTGGTACTGGTGAAATTGGTACCCTGAATATCTGCACTGGTGAAATCAGCACCAGTGAGATTTGCACTAGTGAAATTGGTACCCCCGGTCTTGACACTAGTGAAATTGAGGCCAGCAAGATTGGCACCGGTAAAATTTACACTATAAAGCTTGGCACTGACAAATTTGGTGTTGACGAAATTAGCACCGGTGACTGTGACACTAGAGAGATTGGCACTCGTGAAATCGGTGTTGGTGAGATTGGCATTCGTGAGCTTTCCAGCGGAGAGATCGATACCGGTGAATATGGTATTGGTGAGATTTGCACTCGTGAAATTGGCGCCTTGGTAGGCACCTGCATTGGTGAAATCTGCGTTGGTGAGATCTGCCCCGGTGAAATTTGCATTAGCGCCATAGCTCCCAGCGAAATTGAGGCCAGCAAGAGTGGAATTGGTGAAATTGGCACCCGCTGCCATTATATCGGCGACCAATGCCCCGGTGAGATCGGCCCCGGTGAGGTTGGCACCAG
>DBCF01000243.1:2853-7493 GCA_002292925.1 Roseiflexaceae bacterium UBA965
GTCCACGTACGGTACAGTCAGAACTCGTTGCATAGACGTGTGTGCTCAATAGTGAGAGGGCTACGATGAAAAAAATGAATCCTATAGAGACATAACTGATGGTTTTCATTATGATGCGATCCTTTTGATACTGGTGTTACTCTATTTCATAATGTATCAGCACAAATTTATTTTTCTTAGTAAAAAACCATTACTTTTCGTCATGATTTTTGAGAGGGGCGTTGATCATTTATTCGAGTATTTATCAGCGAAAATCAAACAACACACCAGGTCTGCTGCGCCCGCTGTGCGCGATGACAAATACGGAATGTCCCATCCCAATGCCATTCAATGCGGGGTGTAGAGTCACATCAGGCGCGTCTGTACCGCGTGGAATATCCAAGGCTTGTCACGCTAGGATTGTCAACGTATGTGCTCCCCAATGTCATTGCATGACGCCAACGGCGCAGTGCAATGACGTTGGGGAGCTGTGCGAGATAAATGGCAATCCTGCCGTGCGCACACTAGCGGGTTTGGTACATATATCCTTTTGCATACACGGTCACAATGTACTGTGGTTTATCGGGATTTTGTTCGATTTTGGTGCGAATGTTGCTGATATGCATGTCAATTGCCCGGCTAAAACTGACTTGACTGAATTGTTCGCTAAAAATCAGCGTTATGAGTTCTTGGCGACTAAACACGCGATTCGGTGACTGTAATAGCGTCGAGATAATGGCAAATTCCATCGGCGTGAATTCGATTACATTCCCGTTCATCAGCACACTACGATTATCGATATTGAATTGTAAATATGGTGTATTATTGGTGGGCGATGTCGTATGAATTCGTCGTAGAATTGCTATTATTCGGACATCGAGCTCACGTAAATCCATTGGTTTAGATAAATAATCATCGGCACCCATTTGCATGGCAAGAATTTTTTCGTGTTGATCATGACGTGGTGAAATCATAATCACCGGCACATTTGAGCACTGGCGTAATTGCTGTAAGATGAGAATATTATCGATAGTGGAGGGCATGCCCAACAAAATACAATCACATTGCGTCAATGTACTCATCTGCAGTACATTATCACTGTTTTGCATCGTCGATATAATATATTGTCGTTGTGTAAAATGTTCGACCATTTGTGTGTGTATATTGGCGTTAGCTTCAAGCACCAAAATATGATATTTGATAACTGGTGTTGTGTGTATTAATGTTGTCATCTTACTTCCTCTATGTGATATGCCAGTGATTTCATAGCATCAAAGTATGAGCAAATTAATATGTACCATTGAGTGATAATGGCAATGTATATTTGTCGCTTATCAAATTCATGGTACTTTCTCTAGGCAAAACTCATTACTTTAGGCTTGAGTTTTGCCTAGAGAAAGTATACATAGGCAAGCATCTTGTTACAGATGCTTGCCTCGCTGCTCGATTATTACATTACCGGCACGCACGCACGGCGATACGCATCGATAATTTCGACGACAAAGGGCGCATTATTATAGCCCCGCTCGATATTGTAGCCAAAAATAATTAAGCGCTCGTTTTTGACTTCAATGTTATGCCATACCACTGCACCATTCACGCGGACATCATAGGTGTACATGTTATCAAAAATGTCTTGGCGAATCCGCGCCACTCGATTACTCCGAGTGATTATTGCCATTTGGTCCGCATTAACAATCGGCGTCCAGTTCGTACTCCCTGCTGGAGCAATTTCAATTGACGTAATATCTTTCCCAATATCAAACCGGAAATTATAGTTGATGCTTTCGGTGAGGATACTCTGGCTCTGTTTGAAGTCGACTTTTGGCGAAAAAAGATTCAAATATCCCGCTGGACAATAGTCAATTCCGCTGCCTGTGCGAAGGTTTGTAAGCCGATCGACCACGTTTGCGATGATAGGGGCGTTGTCATAGCCCAACACAATCAGCCGTCCGTTTTTGACTTCGATGTTGTGCCACACCACCGCGCGATTGATGCGAATATCAAAGGTATACATACCATCAAAAATATCTTGTTGAACGTGCCCAACGCGACCATTTGTGGTATGGAGTGGTGTTTGTGAATAATCAACAAGTGGTGTCCAATTATTACTGCCTACAGATGTTATTTCAACGATTGAAATATTTTGGCCAATATTAAACTGGAGCTTGTAGCTGATACGATCCGTAACGACTCCGGCACCGTGGTTGATTGGAGTATTTGGTGAAAAAATATTTGGGTTGGTCAAAGAACCGACTCCACCATTACATCCATTCCGGCAAGCCAACGTCACGTGCGCTGGTTGCATAAAGAGCGCACTCAGCAAGATTACACAAATTATCATACTTCGCCACATACACTGTAACTCCTCTACAAAAAAAGATGTTAATCCTGATACATGCGTTCACCAATGAACTGCGTGTGTTCGGTTGATTGGTGATGTCATTGTGTGTTTCAACTGTAACAAAGCTGTACGATTTCTCATAGCAAAAAACCATGACGAAAAGTCATGACTTTTACAAATTTGTGACATTCAGGCATTGTTGATTAATAGTATGATTCCTGTGCGATTTTGCTCTTGTGTTTACAATTTCCTCACCTTCATGCATAATGGATTTATACTGATGATTACCACAAAGTGCGTTTGATGAAGCCATCCAAGCCAATTAGCATACTCATCGTCGATGATGATCCACTAATTCTTTTTACGTTAGAGAAGGTCGTCGCAAAGCAGCATGACTTACATTTAGTAGGTAGTGCAATAAATGGCCAAGATGCCTTGGTGTTTTTGCAAGACAAATATCAACCAGATGTAGTGTTGCTTGATATCGAGATGCCGATTATGAATGGTATCGAATGTTTGCAACAGATTCGCAAGCTTTATCCTGCAATTTGTGTCATTTTGCTCACTACTTTTTCCGAAGAGCAATACATTGTTGAGGGGTTGGCGAGTGGGGCACGGAGCTATTTACTCAAAACCACCACATACGACGAATTAGGTCATTACATCAGGGACGTGCTCAACAATACATTTGTCATGCCTACCGAAATTGCAATCAAGCTTGCGACTTTTTTGCACACAAAAAAAGAATTTAGTGAGAAGTCGCTGAGTACCCTTTTTTTTCAGACATACGAGCTGACGCGTAGTGAACAGCAGATTGTCAAACTCCTCGCCAAACGATTTTCGACAATCGAAATTGCCGAGGAGCTGGTGATCCAAGTTGGTACCGTCAAAAATCATCTAGTGACTATTTTTAAAAAACTCCATGTCCAAAATCGCCAAGAAGCTATCGATTTTATTGAAACACATCTGATGTAATTGAGCATGGAAATAGCGAAAATGCCCCCTACACCCGGCGTCATTTCATGCCGGGTACACACGCCCAAGTGTGGAAGGCAATACCTTGTGTCTGCGCGTCCTCTGGGTGCCCTATGAGAGATATAATAGATGCTCAGTGCGCCATCGTTTATGTGGTAAGCGGTAATGTAAAAAAGAAGGTACTGCCTTGACCTTGCACACTGTGTACGCCAATCACACCCCCATGACGCTCGATGATTTCTTTGCAAATCGCTAATCCCAATCCACTGCCACCGACCAATCCATTGCTCCGCGTATAGAATCGCTCAAAAATCATCGGTAGGTGTTCTGCGGCAATCCCAATCCCTTGGTCGACTACTTCAACATGCCATTCGTAGCCCGGTGAATCTGTAGCAATCGATAGTCGCACGACACTGGTTAATGCAATGGGTGTGTGGATGTCGGTACTATATTTCACTGCATTATCAATCAAATTTTGCAGTACACGATAGAGTTGCTGCCGATCAACACGTACCATCGTCGCTCCATCAAGTGTGCTGAGCGGAGTATGCGTCGCTAATAATATGCGGTTTTGCGATTGGACGAATTGCTCAAAATAGGTATGTATTTCTGGATACAAATTAGTTACAACGATTTGTTCCCAATTAAATTCTAATTGGCGTGATTCGAGTTTTGCCAGTCGAAACAAATCATCGACTAACCGTTTTACATAATTAAGCCTGCGCGTGAGTATCATGTAGAGATATTGTTTATCTTGGGTATCTAATGACTCTGTGGTCAAAATGTGGAGCGATGACTGCATTCCAACCATCGGCGACCCCATATCATGGGCAATATTGGCCATCAGCAGTGAGCGTTGGTTGGTTAGCGCAACCAGCTTGGAATTGCTGACGTTGAGGTCATTGGTGCGGGTGATGACTTTTGCTTCGAGATTACGGTTGGTATCTTGTAAATCTTGGGCCAACTGGACATTGCGTTGTTGGAATTGGGTATAGCGATACGAAATAATAATGGCTTGGGTTAATAACGTCGTCAAAATTGCAAACGGGACGATTTGGACCGACTGTAAGCGATTGGTATACAAATAAAAATCGTGGATGATGGCAATAATGATAAACACCATGCTAAACACATTGAGTCGAGAACCTTCTCGATTGTGCAAATAGATGGTATAGCCGACCACAAACAAATAATAAAACAAAATAATCACGGCAATCAGGGTTTGAATATTGAATGTAAGCGTAAACACTCGCGGTGAAGTGCTGATTACATACAGCATGGTGCCAATCCACACCGCCACACAAATGTGGTGGATCATGTCCTTGACATCTTGGCGATAGAG
>DBCF01000189.1 GCA_002292925.1 Roseiflexaceae bacterium UBA965
TTGGGGTTTTCTTCGTAGGGGCGTTGGCTACTATCATCACCCCGCCGTCCCCCAGCCAATGGCGATCCGCTACGAGGGGGATTTGCCGGTGGTGGGGGTGGCGATTGCGGTGCAACCGCGGGCCGCACAGGGCGTTGGTCGCGCACATCACGACTATCGCTACTCGGTGATTTGGGCTGTGGCGCTTCTGGAGCAACGCGTTTTTCGGGTTCGCGGGTGACCTGACGGGGCGGCAACTGGGTCTTTTGGCGGAAGTTGCTAATACCCGTGGCCACCAAGGTGATTTTGACTTGATCAGCAGGGAAGTTGGGGTCGATGACCGAGCCCCAGATAATATTGGCGTCAGGGTCGACAATGGCTTCGATGGTGTTGGCCGCTTCAGAGATTTCGGTGAGTTTGATGTTTTCATTGCTCGTGATGTTCAACAAAATCCGCTTGGCGCCACGGATTTCGACGTCGAGCAACGGCGAACTCATGGCAGCTTCGATGGCTTGTTGGATACGGTTCTCGCCGGCACCCGTACCAATCGACATCAAGGCTTCACCCGAATTGGCCAGAATCGTTTTGACGTCGGCAAAGTCGACATTGACCACACCGGTTTTGGTGATGAGGTCGGCCACGCCTTGGATGCCTTGGCGCAACACGCCGTCGACAATCTGGAAGCCCTGCAAAATCGAGATACCCCGTTTAGCGTAGGCTTCGACCAAGCGATCGTTGGGCACCACCACCAAGGCATCGACGTATTTACGCAATTGTTCGAGGCCACGCTCGGCTTGTTGCAGGCGTTTGTTCCCTTCAAACTTGAAGGGTTTGGTTACCACGGCAACAGTCAAAATTCCGAGGTCTTGGGCAATACTCGCCACAATCGGGGCAGCTCCCGTGCCGGTACCACCACCCATACCGGCGGTAATAAAGACCATGTCGGTACCTTTGAGGATTTCGTAGAGTTCGTCGTTGGTTTCTTCGGCAGCTTTTTCGCCGACGGTAGGGTCACCACCCGCACCCATGCCACGGGTGAGACGTTCACCAATACATATACGGTAATCGGCTTTGGAGTTACGCAATACTTGCGCATCGGTATTAATTGCCACAAATGTGACATCTTGCACGCCATCTTCGATCATGCGATCGATGGCATTTGAGCCACCACCGCCCACCCCAATCACCCGAATGACGGCTTGCACATTACGTGGTTGTTGAAACGACATCGGTGGCTTCCTTTCGTACCAAATTAAATCCAAAATGCCAACAAGGAGGATGTATGTATCCACCCTAGCAGGCATTATTATGTCATGTTAATAAAAACCAATGCCGGCGCATCACCGACCCTGCCGCTAGTTACCCGGACGATCTTTGTCACGACTGCGCCGCAAAAAGACCGGAATATCGACGTCACTAGGATTGGGCAGATTGCGGACGGGAATGGGCTGTGACGACGAGCGGCTATCACGGGCACTCGGCAACGGCGTCGAAATCCCCGTATTGGGGCGGGGGGCGACGGTCCGACTACCACCCATCAATGACTCACGTCCCGTATTTGAGGCTATTGTGGGCGCAGGAGCAGCCTTTTTCTCTTCGTCAAAACCAGTGGCAATCAAGGTGACCTTGACTTGACCACGGGGGAAGTTGGGGTCGATTAACAAACCCCAGATGATGTTGGCGTTGGGTTCGACGGCTTCTTCGATGATTGAGGCAGATTCTTGGACTTCAAACAACGTCACATCTTCGCCACCCGTCACATTCAACAACACGCTACGAGCGCCGTTGATAGTGACTTCGAGCAAGGGTGAATCAATGGCTTCGCGCACAGCGCTCACCATGCGGTTTTCGCCACTGCCAATCCCAATCGACATCAAGGCCGTACCCGAACGTTGCATGACCGAACGCACGTCAGCAAAGTCGACGTTAATCAAGCCAGGCAAATTAATCATGTCGGCGATGCCTTGGATACCTTGGCGCAACACGCCATCGGCCATCTGGAAGGCTTGCATCATGGTGGCGTTTTTGTTGCCGGCCAACAACAAACGATCGTTGGGGACAATCACCAAGGTATCGACATAGGGGCGCAGGTTGTCGATGCCTTGATCAGCGACCCGACGGCGGGGTTTGCCTTCGAAGCTAAATGGTTTGGTGACCACACCCACCGTCAAAATCCCGAGCTCGTGGGCCAGCTTGGCAATCACCGGTGCCGCACCAGTACCGGTACCACCACCCATGCCGGCGGTCACAAAGACCATGTCGGCCCCTTTGAGGGCCTTGATAAGATCATCACGTGATTCTTCAGCAGCTTTTTCGCCGGTGGTAGGGTCGCCACCTGCCCCCAGACCCTTGGTAAGTTTGTCGCCAATCCGGATGCGTTGTGGTGCCTTGGAATTAAACAAGGCTTGAGCATCGGTATTGACGGTAATGAATTCGACGTTTTGGACGCCATCAGCGACCATGCGATCAACTGCGTTGGACCCGCCGCCACCGACGCCGATGACACGAATAACGGCGACGCGTTCGTTGAGGTCGTGAGAATTATCGAGCATATGCGCCTCCATTGACGACGGTACTACAAACTAAAATTCAATCACCGAAAAGAGTATTCAGAAAATTGCAACGATTTTGTAATCTGATTCCTATTATACTACATCGTTGTACATAGTGCGTTAAGAATTAATCGCTACCATTAATACCTACGCCAATCGAGAACGTTCATTTTCCAGTTCGTGTACTTATATGTATAACCGGTGTTTTGTGATTTGACCCATGACAAAATGTACTGATTTTTGTTTTTTTAATATTGCACTACCTACGCCCATTAAAAGTGGCATAAAAATAGCTTTTCCCATATATTTTTGGTATCTCACCCCCCCAAATAAGGACAAGCCATGGATTTTTCGCACTCTTTCACTCTTTTTGTCAAGTCTACTCCGCCACCATGTTCCGGCAATGGAGACACACAAATACAACTATTTCAATTCACCGCACGGGTCAGGGCGAGTGCACAACTGTTAAACATTGTCGTTAGAAAAATCACGCAGCACAAGAAAAAATGGCGACGCACACTATTTTTATGCGTAGTAATTTAGAGTTAGCAGCGGCACAATTGGTAGATTATTACCGGTTGTACTTCCAAATCTAGTTCAATTTTCACGATGCGAAGCAGCATTTTGGGTTGGAAGATTTTATGAATGTCACGGCGACGGCAGTCAATAATGCGACGAATTTGGCAATATGATTGATTACCGATAGTGCTGGCGGGATTCAAGGTGTGCGCGATCTCAAAACTGCCGTGCATGGGCGTAAATATATCACCGCAGTATTAAAATTACCTCCGCCGAAACTGCACAACGAATTAAAATCACCGATTAATCGCTAAATTTTGGCACTTGGGCGTATCAATGCACTGCCACACAACCAACGACCTGCCTAGATTGGCGTAGGTATTATAATTTTTATTTACGGTAAAAACTCACGTAACCATTCTTTGAAGCGTTCATACAATTCTACCCAACGGCCTTCGTCATTGGCACGAGTGCCATCATCGGTCGTACCGTGATGGTAGCCCCAGCGAATGAGCCCTAAGGCAGTGGCATACATCGGGGAGTTCAAGGCATCTGACAAGCCATAGACATCATGGGCGATACCGATACGCACCGGGGCACTGAAGCGCTCTGCGAACAACATGTCGATATTGGTCATCTGTGCACCGCCGCCCGTAAGCACAATCCCCGACGCATAGGCCCCATCATAAATACTATGGTTGACCTCATAGATGACAAAATCGACTAATTCATCGGCGCGGGCTTGGATACATTGATTAAACAGCAGTCGGCTGATTTCGATGTAGTCACCAGCACGGCCACCTTCGACTTCGATATATTCGTTGTGGCGCACCGGATCAGCAATCGCATCACCAATCACCTGTTTGTTGTGCTCTGCAGAATGTGGGTTGATCTGGAAGGTCATGATAATGTCACTGGTAAATGTATGGCCCCCAATCGGGATGACATGGGTATGCCAGGTGTTGCCTTGCGCAAAAAAAGCCACGCTGGTGGTGCCACAGCCCATATCAACCAACACCACGCCACTTTCGCGTTCTTCGGCAGTCAACACCCCTTCGGCAGCGGCGAGAGGCTGGAGTACCACTTCGTCGATTTCGACCCCTGCTTCTTGGAGCACTTTAATCAAATTTTGGATGGCGACCATTTCGCAGACCACAATATGCACATCGACTTCGAGGCGGAAGCCATGCATGCCAATCGGGTCACGTACCACATTGCCATCAAGGATGTAGCGATAGGGCATCACGTGCAAAATTTCAAGGTTGGTGGGTAAGGCATCTGCTTGGGCTGTTTCAATGGCCCGCATGATTTCATCGCGAGTAACCATGCCATCACCAACCCGCGAAATAGCCGCAACCCCCTTGCGATTGTAGGTGCGGACATGTCTGCCCGAAATCGACACATAGGCCGACACCACCCGATAGCCCGTAAGCTCGGCTTTGTCGATGCTGGCAATGACGGCACGACTTGCTTCTTCTATGTTGACAACCATGCCACGTTCGATGCCTTTGGATGGAACAATTCCAGAGCCGAGCACATTGATGCGATCATCTTTATCGATTTGCCCAATAATGGTGCAAATTTTGGAGGTACCGATATCGATACCGACAATATGTCGTACAGCCATAACAACCTCTACATCAAATACACGTCTTATGGAATCGTCGTGGTCAACACACCGGTAGTCGTAATCTCGCCTGTGGCCGATAGAATCTGGGTCTCGCTGAGCACCGGTGTTTCGGTAATCACTTCGCTCAACGGAATGTCGGCACGATAATAAGGAGTCAATGGGCGCAAATCAGCAAACGCAAATTCGGCTTTTTGGGCACGGAGTTGTTTGAGGATGGCGATTTTTTCATCGAGGCGGTCACCGCGCCCAAACAACACCAATTCGCCCGTACTGGTACGGACATGCATCCCCCGGCGTGGATCCCAACCCAAACGGGCTATCACTACCCCAGCATCAGCAGGTAAGCGCAACGCCATGTCACGCGCCAAAGCAATCACCTTGCTATCCACCGTATCGCCGGCTTTGAGTTTTTTGCCACTATCGTCATTAATGACAATTGTGTCCGTCAATACCACCGCCGAATCAATCCCAAGCAGCTCACCTTCGCCATTGACGATTAAATACCACTGCCCGCTCTTCCAGCGAATTTCGCTTTTTTGTTCGGTAATCGTAATTAACACCGCATCGGGTAATTGTACTTGGACCGCCGCACTCGTCACATAGGGGTTGGCCAATAAGCGGGCGCGAATCGCATCGGGGTCAACAGACCAGATAGGCATACCATTGACGGCGGCGAGTTCGCTGACCCGTTGGCGGCTCATCGTCACAGCCCCAGCCACATTGACCGTCTGCACCACATACATGCCTGACCACAGCATTTGGATGGCATAGTAGAGTACTACCAACACCAAACCAAGACTGATAATCCGGCCACTCTGGACAAACTCAATCAGCAAAATACGATTACCCGGGCGCACACCACGACGCCGCCGCGGTGGTGACGGATTATCATTGACGGGACGACGACGCACTGAGCTCACAACTATGACTCCTGCCCACGCACACCACGGGCCAACGCAAGCTCGACCAAGCGATCAACCACAGCCGGGTAATTCACACCACTCGCTTGCCACATTTTGGCGTACATGCTCATGGGGGTAAATCCAGGCATGGTATTGACCTCACTCAAATAAAACACATCGGCGGCGGCATCATACAAAAAATCAACGCGGGCTAATCCAGCCCCATCGATGGCTTGGAATGCTCGTAACGCCAATTGGCGCACTGTAAGCGATTGCGCAGGGGTAAGTACCGCCGGGATAACCACTTGTGTGGCGTCGTTTAAATACTTCGCCTCATAATCATACCATTCATTGGCAGGGATGATTTCACCAGGCACACTTGCATCGGGCGCTTCGTTACCAAGCACGCTCACCTCGATTTCACGGGCGGTAACGCCTTGTTCGACCACAATGCGACGGTCATACGTACATGCCAATTGTAAGCCGATGTGTAATTCTGCACGTGATTTGACTTTACTAATCCCCACGCTACTGCCCATATTGGCTGGCTTTACAAACATCGGGTAGTGCAACTGTGCTTCGAGCTGGTCAATCACCTGATCGGGGTGGTGTTTGTAGGTATGCGCTTGCACCAATTGCCATGGCACCACGGGCAGCCCGGCGGCGGCAAAGGCCGCCTTCATCATGGCCTTGTCCATGCCCACTGCCGACGCCAACACACCACAGCCCACATAGGGAATCCCGGCCAAATCCAACAACCCTTGGATGGTGCCGTCTTCACCCATTGGGCCGTGCAAGACAGGGAATACCACATCCAAACCTTGGATTTGTTGGCTTACCGTACTGCCATCACCCCGCAAAATCAAATGGGGCGACGCCGTCGTCTGGGCGGGGACTTGAGGTGGCTGGACATGATCGCCACCACCGGGCAACAAGGCCACATCGGCCACTGATTCGAGTGTGGCCAGCACGTCGCCACCCGCCACCCATTGGCCGTTTTTGTGGATACCAATCGGCACCACATCATAGCGGGCCGGGTCGAGACCATTGAGCACTGCCCGGGCAGAGACCAACGATACTTCGTGCTCACCCGATTGCCCCCCAAAAATCACCCCAATCCGAATGCGTTTCATCGTTGCCCCCGTCATATCATTGCGCCGAGGAATTGCACCTCGGGCTCGAGTTGTATCCCAAATTGACGTGCCACTACCTTACGTACATGCTCGATAATCCGGAGCACATCGGCACTGGTGGCATGGTCGCGATTGACGATGTAATTGGCGTGTTTATCAGCAATCACGGCGCCACCACTGGCAAATCC
>DBCF01000130.1:0-1132 GCA_002292925.1 Roseiflexaceae bacterium UBA965
GAACAACAACACGAATTCACCGCCGCATTGCCCAAGGGGCGCTTGATTGAGCCTGTCGATATCGCCAATATTGTGCTCTTTTTGGCCTCAGATTATTCGACCCCCATGCATGGTGCCGTCATCGATGCCTCGATGGGGTTGGGGGTGCGTCCCGGCTTGATTACCGAGCGCGGTCACTAGTCATGGAATTCAAAAACCTCACCGGCGTCGACATCACCACCATCCACACCGCCTTTGTCGATGCATTTTCGCAATACGCCGTGCCCATGACGTTGTCGGTGGCGGACCTCGCCAGCATGATGCAGTTGCGCAGTTATGCGGCTGAGCACTCGTTGGGCTGTTTTGTGGATGGGCAATTGGTGGGCTTCGTGTTGGTGGGCGTGCGCCACATGCAAGGTGTCTGGCGGGCATACGATGTAGCCACCGGTGTGATTGGCGCCTATCAACACCAAAAAATCGGCACCCAGTTGCTCACCCAACTGACGCCCCGATTGACTGCCGCCGGCATGGCCACCTTCCAACTCGAAGTGCTGGTGCAAAATGAGGCAGCCCAAGTGCTCTATCGCAAGCAGGGCTTTCAGGTCACCCGTCGCCTTTGTTGTTATCAAAAAACGTGGGGGCACAGCGGTGAATTGGTAGCGCACTCGTCGTCATCTGCATCGCTTACCGCTCTGGTTGATGTCGACGAAGTGCAGTTTGGGTCATTCGTGCCGAGCTGGCAAAATGCCTTGGCAACGTATCGGATTGACCCCGACCAATATCATCTCGAAACAATGACTGACGGCGCTGAATTGCTGGCCTACGGCATCATCCAGCGCCAAACATATACCATTTTGCAATTGGGCATTGCGCCCCACTTGCGTACCCCTGCGTTGCGTGACACGCTCCTCGCCCGCCTTGCCCAAGCGGTGGCGGCACCGCGCCTGCGGATTTTGAACCTCGAAGCCGATTCGTGGCTCGACCAGCAATTCCAGGCGTTGGGATGGGAAAACATGGTCAATCAATACGAAATGGCTATTACCTGCGCCGGGTGATTAGCGCATCTTCAATTTTCAATTTATATGTCTCGCACAGAGCACGCAGAGGATGCAGAGGACGTAGTAGAGACGCAGCATGCTGCGTCTCTACTACG
>DBCF01000130.1:1194-1377 GCA_002292925.1 Roseiflexaceae bacterium UBA965
GGAATAGGGAATATACGAGGAGACGACAATGGAACGTGCCAATGCTTTTGATTTTATTGGGCCCAAAACACTAATCGGTCCCGAGCTTAAGGTCGGCGATAAGGCTCCTGCGTTTGTGTTGCTTGGCCAAGACCTCAAGGATCTCGATAGTGCCACCTTGGCCGGCAAGCCGATGTTGATTAG
>DBCF01000130.1:1414-1572 GCA_002292925.1 Roseiflexaceae bacterium UBA965
GTGCCTTCGGTTGACACCGGTGTCTGTGATTTGCAGACCAAGCGGTTCAACGAAGAAGCCGGCGCCCAAGGCGACAAAATCACCTTTTTGACCGTCAGTGCCGATTTGCCTTTTGCGTTGCGACGCTACTGTGGGGCCAACGACATCAAAAACATCGT
>DBCF01000130.1:1592-1830 GCA_002292925.1 Roseiflexaceae bacterium UBA965
GCCACCGACCATCGCACCATGGCGTTTGGCGCTGCCTATGGCACCTACGTCAAAGAAATCCGCCTCGAAAGCCGGGCCGTGTTTGTGGTTGATGCCGCCGGCGTCATCCAATACGCCGAATACGTGCCCGTCGCTGGCCAACACCCCAACTACGACGCTGCGTTGGCTGTGCTCACCGCATTGGTGTAATTGCTGGTTGGCAACCATAATTTGGGTAACGGGGACAGGTGATACCACA
>DBCF01000130.1:1856-2004 GCA_002292925.1 Roseiflexaceae bacterium UBA965
GTGTCACCTGTCCCTTGGTATAATCAAGGCAATTATTGGCTGCGAAAGGAATCCCCTATGTCACTCAATCACGTCTGGCCGCTGACTGCTACGATTGCCCCCACTGGCCATTTGACTATTGCTGGCCACGATGTGGTTGATTTGGCTG
>DBCF01000130.1:2065-5209 GCA_002292925.1 Roseiflexaceae bacterium UBA965
TCCGCGATATGTGTCAAGCCTATATACGGGCTTGTCGTGACTGTGGTGCCGGTGATGCCATCGTCCATTATGCCGGCAAAGCGCTGTTGACCACCGCCATTGCTCAATTGGTCTATAGCGAAGGCTTGGCGCTCGACGTGGTGTCGGGTGGCGAATTGGCGTTGGCGTTACACGCCGGCGTGCCGGCGTCGCACATCCACCTACACGGCAACGCCAAAACCCCCCGTGAGCTTGACGAGGCCTTGGCGGCCGGGATTGGTGCGATTGTCGTCGACAATCTCGACGAATTGGCCCTAGTTATCACCAAAACCAACGGCCGCGCTACGCCTTTTCACATCCAAATCCGGGTGACCCCCGATATTGCCGCCGACACCCATCACCACATTCAGACCGGGCATTATGCCTCGAAATTCGGCTTCCCCCTCGAAGCCTTACCCCAAGTAGGGGCGATGATCAAGGCCGCTAATGGCGTGCACTTGACGGCCATCCATGCCCATCTCGGCTCACAGATTTTTGATGCCCACACCCATGTAGCCGCCGTCGATGTGTTGCTCGATCAGGTAGCGATGCTCCAGCGCGACTATGGGATTACCATCGAAGCACTCAACATTGGTGGCGGGCTGGCCGTGGCCTATGGTGCCGAGCAACAGCCACCCGACATCAGCACCGCAGTAGCGGCGATTTGGCAGCAATTAGTGGCAGGGTGCGCCCGCCACGGCCTCGGGCGCTTACGCCTCGAACTCGAGCCCGGGCGCTCGATTGTGGCGCGGGCCGGGGTGGCGCTCTACCGCGTGATTGGCGGCAAGGCGGTGCGCGACCTGCCCCGCTGGGTGCACGTCGATGGCGGCATGGCCGACAACATCCGCCCGGCCTTGTATGGCGCCAAATACACCGCCCTGATTGCCAATCGGGCCGGGGCTGAGGCCGATGAAGTGGTCAATGTGGCCGGGCGCTATTGCGAATCCGGCGACGTGCTGTTGCACGATACGGCGCTGGCTTCCCCCCAGGTGGGCGATATCGTGGCGTTGGCGACGGCCGGGGCATATACGGTGAGTATGGCCAGCAACTACAATCTGGTACCACGACCGACGGTGTTGTTGCTCCGCACCGGTGCAGTCCAAGTGATGCGCCGCCGTGAAAGTTATGCCGATATGTGGCGACTTGATGGCTAATTAACGTTTTGGCATCATTCTTGCAACTTTTTGCGACATTTTAACGTAAAACTCGCATACCCCGTGACACCAATCCAAAAACCTTGTATATTAAGAAAAAGAAAATTGGGTGTCACGGGGGCTTCCGTTTTTTGATTGGGTAGTACACAAAGGAATCGCCATGAGCAATCAATCTGGGTCGGCGTTTTGGACCTGTCCACAGTGTGGCGGCATGGGGTCGGTACTCGACAGTCGTTGTCCGCAATGTGGTGCGGTGCGTCCCATCAATCCCACCACCACCACAGTGACGCCGATCAATACCAATTCCCCTGTTACTGCGCCACTGACGCCAATTGTCGGGCAAGTCATCCCCATCAATCAACCCCAAGTGCAACAAATTGGGCAAGCACAAGTGCAACAAATCGGCCAACAAACCTGCCCACGCTGTGGCACCGTCAACAGTGGGTCGGCGTTGGCGTGTGGGAGTTGTGGGGTGTTTTTGAGTCAACCAACGTTTGCGAGCGCCCGCCCGCCCCGCAGTCGTATCGTGGCAGCCCTGTTGGGTTTGTTTCTGGGGTTCTTTGGGGTGCAGTATTTTTATATGGGTCGGCGGCCATTAGGATTTTTTTGTTTGGCATTGTGTTGGACGGGCTTCCCGGGGGCGGTGGGCTTCATGGAAGGGTTGCGCCTGCTCGTCATCGACGATGCCCAATTTGCGCGTGAATGTGTGGGGTAGGCATGACACTCGATATTACGCCATTGACGGCTGCTATTCAGCGGTTGCAATCAGGATATGCGCGGTGTGTATTGCATCCTGAAGACGACCAACTCCGCGACGGCGTCATTCAGCGCTTTGAATACACTTACGAACTCAGTCATAAATTTCTCAAACGCTATTTAATGGACGTTGTGGCAAGTCCTGATACGCTCCATACGATGGCGTTTCAAGACGTGATTCGGCTCGGATATGCGCATGGATTATTGCACGAATCGTGGTCAGAATGGCGTATGTATCGCGAAATGCGTGCCAAAACAAGTCATGCATATGACCTTGCAGTGGCGGTTGCCGTGATGGCGGCGATTCCACAATTTATCGAAGCAGTGATGTTTTTGCAGGCACAATTGGCGGCCCGCATATGAGTGATGCCGTCACCGCCGCCCAATGGCAATTGCTGATGACCATTATTGATGCCCATATCCCCAACGCTGAGGTATGGGCATTTGGGTCACGTGTCAAAGGGACCAATCACCGCGGCTCTGATCTTGATGTGGTAGTTATTTCGCCACCAGTACTGTCGTTGGCCTGTATGGCGCAACTGCGCGAGGCGTTGTGTGAATCTGATTTGCCGTGGGCCGTTGATATCGTGGAATGGGGCAGATGTAGTGACGCATTCCGTGCCATCATCCAAGCGCAGTACCAGATTATTTTGCCCAATCACACCAAATGAAACACTTCCTCGAGGATGGTTAGTGACGTATCGGCTGACCCACTACTGAGCGTTTCAAAAAACGGCGCCATCGAGGCTTGCCAGCGCGCATTGACCTCTTCGTTTTGCATGCCGGCCACAGCCGCGGCAAAGTCAGGCGTTTCGACGTAGCCCACCAGCAACCCATCCGTGTGCAAAAACAGCGAATAATTGTGCCAACCGGTGCGCGTCAGCGCCGCCTGCATGTCGTCCCAGACCTGCTGGTGGCGCAGTTTGTATTCGGCGAGCATGTCGGCGCGCACCTTGAGCAAAAAACAGACACGTTGCATAAAAAATACCTCGACTAAAAAAGATGTGTGGCTATCGTATCACGAAGTAGTGCTGGCCTACGGCGTAATAAATCAACGATTTCAGAAGTTTTGGCTGGGGGCTAGCGGTGCGCTTGTCGTACGTCAGCCTAGGGAATGTCATGTTAAACAAAGAAAAACATGCTATATTTCTGACATATAATGAAAAAAATATGCGTGTAGGGGTGAATCGAACGCGATGAATGCAGAATTACCATT
>DBCF01000256.1:0-4141 GCA_002292925.1 Roseiflexaceae bacterium UBA965
GGGAGTATTGGTGGGAGTATTGGTTGGGGTCTTGGTGGGGGTTGCAGTATATTCCATGACGACACTGCCTAGGTTATCACCCATTTCATCTGGGTTATCGCCCCGATGGCTATTATCCCCATAGCCCAGTTGGCCAATATGATTTAATCCCCAACATTTAAGCGCGTTGTTGTCAAGAATGGCGCAGGCATGCTCAGCCCCAAATGCCATCTGTTTCACGCTCCTTCCATTCCCTAGATTGACGTTTGGGAGACTATTTGGTGCACTCACACGGTCTGTGGTGTCACCAGCCCCTAATTGACCATAACTATTATCCCCCCAACAGGTTATGGCACCCGTGGTTAGTAAGACACAACGAGACCCATAATTTGGATTTGAATCAGAACTTGATATAAATGCACTTGCGGTGTTGCTGCCGAAATTCAACGTGGCTAAATCATTGCCCATTTCACCAGGTCCATCGCCGCGATTCGTGGTATCTCCATACCCGAGTTGCCCGATATTGCTATTACCCCAACATTTGCTGGTCGCATTATTGAGAATGACGCAGGTGGAAAGACTCCCTGCAAATATTCCAGTAACGGTTAGATCGCTCCCAACTTCAACTGTATCTAAAAAATCACCCATTTGATAGGCGGTGACGCCACGCCGTTCTTGATCACCATACCCAAGTTGCCCGTCCCAGTTATTTCCCCAGCATTTGACCTTCGCGTTATTAAGCAGGGCACAGTTGTGCCTTGCACCACCACTGATTGTTACTGCATAGAGGTTCGTGCCCAAATCGACAGTCGGTAAATCGGCACCCATCTGACCTGTGGCGTTACCACGATCCAATCGATCACCAAGCCCAAGTTGACCGAATTCATTATCTCCCCAACATTTGGTCGTATTGTCGTCGAGGATGGCACAGGTGGAATCATAATTGAGGCTGATTTTTTTGGCGGTACGGCCACTACCGAGTTTGACTGCGAGCAGGTTATCGCCCATTTCATTTGAGTTGTCACCCCGAGCACTAGGGTCACCTTGGCCAAGTTGGCCTTTGTTGTTCGCCCCCCAACACTTCACACTGCCATTGTCAAGGATGACGCAGGTATGGGCGAATCCACTTTGGATTGCCACTGCAGTGCGGCCGGAACCGAGATTAACTGCAGGTAGATTATCGCCCATGTGGTTGATGTTACCACCAAGATTATTAGTATATCCCAACCCGAGTTGACCTTCATAATTCAACCCCCAACACTTGACGTTGCCGTTACTGAGTAATGCGCACGTAAAAAAACGTCCCGCCGTGATTTGGATCGGTATACTACTGCCTAACCGGACTGAACGTACCTGTGGTGCAAGCAAACTTTTTGCATGCATTTGCGTGCGCGTGCTTACATGTGATATACCGACCCGTGGCGCTGCGATGTTTTCCGAAAAGGTTTGTGCCCGAACACTAATTAATCCAAAAATCCCTAGACAAAGCAACACGGTAATTATTTGCAGTGGTGAACGAAACATTTGTATGTTCTTTCATAATGTATATACTTACAAATAATATACCATAATAATATTCAAATAAATACGTAAAATGATAATTGCAAATATTTCTCTTATTCCCGCATATTATTACTGTAATTTGCAATAAATATGGTAACTTCTCTGTATATTGGTATAAAAATTCCCGGCGCTGGCGGTGAATCTGTTTCTTGGGGATTGTCCGATGCGCAACAGACCCTGTCGGCATTTATTGCCGACAGGGTCATGGTTTTTTGTAAATAGCGTGAACCCGTCGTGGATTAGCGCCCCGGGTACAAATCCCCCAACATGCTATCAAACGACGACTGGAACGGCCAAATCATCATCCCCGATGCCCCCATGCTCCGTGACAAATCACGCGCTGCCTGCAAATCGCGGGCCAGTTGTGCGGGGGTATGGGTGGCGTCGGCTCCATCGGTCACAAAGCCGATTTCGGTGACGACAATTGGTTTACCCAGCCCCAGCGCTTGGATTTCACTAATCGAACGGTATAAATCGCTGGGGAAGCCTTGGCCATAATACCAGTGCGCCTTGTAGCGCCCACTGTCATACGGCGAGTCATCATAGTAGTGGAACGAAAAGAAGTCTACCATGTCGGCAATCCGCAAGCGCGTATTACTCGGCTTGGCATGGCTTTTGGCAAAGGCCAAACTCACCGTGCGCAAATGAGTCGGGTCGGCGGCTGCCACCGCCTGTGCGATGGTCGCAATGAAGTATTGCCGCTCTTCGGCTAACGGGAAGCAGCCCGGGTAATCGGCGTTGTCCCAGTCCCAGCAGCGCAAATCAATCGGGCTGCCGATGTCGGGCTCGTTGAACAAATCCCACGCCAAAATCCCCGGATGGCCCACAAAGCTACTCACCAGCGGATTGATGTGCACATTGATGAAGTGGGCATAATTGGCGGCACCAAATTTGTTTTGTGGGAATTTGGCCAGCAGCACCGGCAACACATAAATGCCGCGGGCATTGGCCGCTGCCACAAATTCTTCGAAGTGCACCAGCGCTGCGCCTTTGCCTTTGGCGGTGTAGACAGGGATAGACCCACCAAAAACGTAGTAATTCAAAAAGACCCGCAGCGTGTTGACGCCGTGCGCCTTGAAGCGATCGAGATCGGCATTGATATTGGTCATGTTCCACGGACAGCGCCCATCGGCCCCAAATTGGATGGCATGACAGATGACCGGGTCTTCGCCGGTGGTGTAGATGTAATTGACGCCCCGGACTTCAAAGGGCTTATCGCCAATCGCCAATTGGCCATTACGTGAAATGATGGGTTGGGTGGCGGTAGCAGGCGTGGCATAGACCACTGGTGGTGCTTGCTGTTTGAGCGTTTGAATCTCGTTGCCCAACAACCCTAGCATCACGGTATTCCCGCCGTGTAACTCAAAGCGCCGTCGTTCGAAGTATTGTACCGTCACAGTTTGGCCATTGATGACGGTTGGGAATGCGCCGGTAATGGGGTAGCCAAAGCGCCCTAATCCGCCGTTTTTTTGCCAGAATTTGGCAAATGCATCACAGATGCGATAGCCGGTTTGGGCAAATGTGATGCAGTTTTTGGCTGCGGGTTCGTTGCCGCCAAATTGCCAAGGGGCATTCAACAACTCCAGCATGCGTACGCCCAACCGCCCGGCACTGATGTCGCCATTGGGCTGGATTTCGAGGCGGTCACGCTCAAACCACTGCACGGTGAGCATGCGCCCTTCGACTAATTCTTGTTGAGTTGCACTTTTGGGGAACCCAAACACCCGCAAGCCGCCGTTGCGCTCCCAATATTGCCGGATCGAACCTGATATACAATGCCCAGTTTCGTCAAAGCAAAGAGTATCACTTTGCGCAGTGGCAATAGGCGCGGTGGTAATCGCACCGAATAAGAAACTCATCAGCAACAACAAAACCATTACGACACGAATCATGCATACCTCAATTATAGAATCGTCTAGTGACAATCACTACTCACTATACAAGGTTCTATAGTGCATTGGATGATGCCTAGATTGAAAAATGATGAATATTTGAATATTTGAAAATGGAAAATGGAAAATGGAAAATGGAAAATGGAAAATGTACCTTGTCTCGCACAGAGGACGCAGAGGGCACAGCGGCGTTTTGTTGATTGATGTGCGCCGATGAATGCTCATCATTGCGAGATGCATTTCTCAATTCTCGCGCAGAGGACGCAGCGGGCACAGAGGCGTTTTGTTGATTGATGTGCGCCGATGAATGTTCATCATTGCGAGATGTATTTCTCAATTCTCGCGCAGAGGACGCAGCGGGCACAGAGACAGGCTGTTGATTGATGTGCGCCGATGAATGCTCGTTGTTGCGAGATGCATTTCTCAATTCTCGCGCAGAGGACGCAGCGGGCACAGAGGCATTTTATTGATTGATATGCGCCGATGAATGCTCGTCATTGCGAGATGCATTTCTCAATTCTCGCGTAGAGAGCACAGAGGCATTTTATTGATTGATGTGCGTCGATGAATGCGCGTCATTGCGCAATGCCATTTATCTCACGCAGAGACACGGAGACGCGGAGAGATTCCTTGCCTGCTACGTCTAGACGCCAGAGACACAGCGTACTGCGTCTCTGGCGTCCAACTTCCAACTTCACTTCATACTT
>DBCF01000256.1:4147-4384 GCA_002292925.1 Roseiflexaceae bacterium UBA965
CATACTTCCGACTTCACGCTTCCTGCTTCGTTTGCGGCATACCGCAAACATCCATCACCGAATGGTGCTACGGGGATTGACGTGTTCGCCACGGCCATGATCATCCTCGTTCTCGATCGAATCACTGGCCCGGCGCACAAACCCGATATCATCGACCCACAGGCTACTCACGACCGTCGTATCAGTGCTGACCTTGATGGCGAGGGTGACTGTTTGACCGACGTAGGGATTAAGGTT
>DBCF01000094.1 GCA_002292925.1 Roseiflexaceae bacterium UBA965
CCGCAGCACGCTGCGTCGTACTGCGTCTCCACCATGCAACGCATGGTGATACGAAGTAGGAAGTAGGATAGCGCCTGTGCAATCTTTTACGGATAGCCACATATTCGATCGATGCGAGATGCGCTTCGTTTCACGCGGAGGCACGGAGCCGCGGAGGCCCCAACCTCGTGCGCTGGACGGTATGGACAACCGGCACGGAATGACGTCGAAGGCACTTTTCAAAACTCGATTTGCATTTTTTCAAAAAGCATGTTAAAGTTTACTCCGTTGTGACTTTGTAGCTCAGTGGATTAGAGCGCTTCCCTGCGGAGGAAGAGGCCGTGCGTTCGAGTCGCACCAGAGTCACCAGTACAAAAGCGGCTGATGCCATACGCGTCAGTCGCTTTTCACAATCAGGGAAGGTGGCGGAGCGGTTGAACGTGCTCGTCTCGAACACGAGTAGGGTGAGAGCCCTCGAGAGTTCGAATCTCTCCCTTCCCGCCAATTGGCACGTCGTCCCGTTGCTTTATGATAGCAACGGGGCGTTGTGCATTATGCGAGGGATTGTATGACTAGCAAATACCGCAAACCACGCGCATTAATTCCAGGCGACACTGTCGCCGTCATTTCGCCATCGTGGGGTGGGCCAAGTGAATTCCCGCATATATTCGAGGCGGGGTTGCACATGCTCCACGGCTGGGGCCTACGCACCAAAGAATACCCATCGACGCGCCTGCCAGCCGCCGAGCTTGCGCGCCAACCCACCTTGCGGGCACACGATGTCAACAGCGCCTTTGGCGACGACTCTGTGGCGGCGATTTGGGCGTCGATTGGTGGTGACGACAGTGTGCTGTTGTTGCCGCACCTCAACAAACAACTCATCGCCGCCAACCCCAAGATCCTGATTGGATTTTCTGATAACACGACCTTACTAGTCTATGCGCATTTGTTGGGGGGGATGGTTACCTTCCATGGGCCAAGTCTGATGGCCGGCATCGCCCAACTGAACAAATTCCCGCAACGCCACCGGGCCCACATCCACGATATGCTGTTTGCCCACAAATCATCACTGACCTACAAACCCTATTCACACTACAGCAATGGCTATCGTGACTGGAGTGACCCCAGTTATGGGGCTGAGCTCAAGCCATTACAATTCAGTCGCGGTTGGCAGTTTTTGCAGGGTAGTGGCATCCATCACGGTGAAACATTCGGTGGCTGTATTGAAGTATTAGAGTGGCTCAAGGGGTCGCCCTACTGGCCGACTCCTGATTTTTGGCATGGCAAAATATTATTTCTTGAAACATCCGAAGAAAAACCGAGTATCACCGACGTCGTCCGCTGGCTACGGAGCTACGGCATCCAAGATGTTTTTCGCAAGGTGGCGGGGGTGCTGATTGGCCGCGCCCGTGATTACACGTTGGGTGAACAAATCTCTCTCGATGTGGCGGTGTTGCAGGTCATCCGCGATGAATTTGGTGCGACCACCATCCCCATCGTCACCAACGTTGACATCGGCCACACCGACCCACAATTCATCGTACCGATCGGTATCACCATGCAAATCGATTGCCAAGAACAACGCATCAGCCTCATTGAGCCGTGGCTCAGTTAGACTGATGCGTTAAATAACAAATTACGATACCGGGTAATTACGCTCCGATACTGGTGGTTGGTGGGGTCGGTCGGTACACGAGTAGTGCCATAGCAATGCCAAGCAACACGGTCAACCCAGCCGCCCAACTACCGGCTTGCATCGGGGTAATCGATGGATCAAGGGCAGGATGGAAGCCATGCCCATAGTCGACATAGACTGACAACGCTAGCCATGCTACTGCCATCAGGCGCATCGGCACCGGTACGGTCATCAAGGCGGGCCACAAGAGTACCCCTTGGAACATCAAGGCCAGATGTACCACCACCAAGCCAATTTCGATTGGTAGGTATTCGCCTGTAGTCGCCCATTTGGTACCCCAAAAAATCACCGTCCAGATACCGTATTTGATGCACGACACACTTGCGAGCGCCGTAAACCAATCGGGGGCATAGCCGTAGCGCAACCGCAGGTACGCGATAATCCCCAGCAAAGCCGCCAATGGACAATCAGGAATAAACAGCCACGCCCAAAAGGGTGCCCGTTGCAACTGCGGGCCATACCAGATAACCGTGCCAATCACAAAGCCCAACACATCAAAAAAGACACACGCCCAAAAAACCAGCGGAATCCCCGTGATTATCTCAAATAATCGCCGCAAAACGACTTCACTAAATTGCCAAAACTGACTCATGCAGGATCTTCTTTCTGCGTGGTAATCAGGCGAATCGGCACACCACCGACGATTGCTCCAGCTGGCACATCACGATTCACCAAACTTCCAGCCGATATGGTGGCGCCGTCACCAATCACCACTCCCGGCAATACCGTGGTATTGGCACCAATCATCACGTCACGACCAATCACCACCGGACCCCGGCGCCATTCGTGCCGCAAAAACTCGTGGCACAAAATCGTACTGTGATACCCAATGATCGTGTCTTCGCCAATGGTAATATCTTGGGGGAAAAAAATATCCAACATCACCATCAAACCAATCGACGCATAGGCGCCGATTTTGACACCAATCAGTTGATACAACCAGCGCTTTGCTTCGAGCCAAGGCACATAGCGCGCTAATTGAATAATCAACGAATGCCACGCCACCCGCCACATTCCACCCGTCACCTGCGGGAAGTAGTGCAAACTATTGTGCACTCCGGGTGACGGATGGATCTGTAGACGCGCCCGCCGGGCAGCGGTGCTTCCCAATACCGGTAGCACTGATTACGCTCCGGGGGTTTCGACAACGCTGGCGCTGATGATTTGGTCGCCTTGGCGCAACGCCAATACCACATCCATGTCTTTGGTCAACCCAAACACCGTGTGGCGGCCATCGAGATGCGCCGTGCTGTCACGGCTATGCACCAAAAAGAATTGGCTGCCGTTGGTGTTGGGGCCGGCATTGGCCATTGACAAGGCACCGGCTTGGTGTTGCAAGGTGTTACCAGCAAACTCGTCTTCGAACTTGTAGCCGGGGCCGCCACGACCGGTACCGGTGGGGTCGCCACCTTGAGCCATGAAGCCAGCCATGACGCGATGGAATGTCACCCCATCATAAAATCCCTGGCGAATCAAAAAGACGAAATTGTTGACCGTTTTGGGGGCTTGTTGGGGGTACAATTCAATGACTACATCACCTTTGCTGGTGCTGAGCGTCGCCACATAACGATTTTTGGCGTCGATTTCCATTGCTGGCGGAGTGCTCCATTGTTTGGGATTGGTCATGATATCTGTCCTTTTGATACAAAAAACAATTGCCATATACGATTATAACGTAGAGCCACGTGATTGTGCTATGCTACTGCTATTCTTGTTGGAACCACAGAGGAGTCGTACCACATGAGCAATCCCACCCGTATTGGCATTATCGGCGCTGGCGCCATCGCCATGCATGGCCACATCCCCGGATTAAAACGCCATAGCGACGCCCAAGTCGTGGCCGTTTGCGACACCAACAGCGAGCGTGCCAATGCCCTCGCTACCAGCCACGGTATCCCCACCGTATACACCAATTGGCGCGAAATCATCGCCGACCCCAACATTGACGCCGTTACCGTCGCCCTGCCCAACGCCCTCCACGCCGAAGTATCTATCGCCGCCCTCAATGCGGGCAAACATGTCTTGTGTGAAAAACCGTTGGCGATGACCGTTGCCCAAGGCGAAGAAATGGTCGCCACTGCCCATCGCCAAGGGCGCGTGCTTGCCATCAACATGAGCAACCGTCCCCGTGGCGAAGTGCAATACATGCGCGCCAAAGTCGCCGAAGGGCGCATCGGTACCATCAGCTATGCCTCGGGGCGCATGATCCGCCGCGCCGGCATTCCTGGCTTTGGCAGCTGGTTTACCCGCAAAGAATTGTCGGGCGGTGGCGCCTTGCTCGATATTGGCGTGCATATGCTCGACATGGTGCTCTACATCCTTGGCAACCCGACGGTCAGTGCGGTACGTGGTGAAGTCCAAGCGGTGCACGGCCCACAACGCCGCGGACTCGGCGGCTGGGGTTCAGACCGCGTGATGGATGGTACGTTTGATGTAGACGATTTGGCGTCGCTGCATTTGCGCCTCGCCGATGGGGGTCTCGTCACCATCGAAGTCACCTGGGCCTTTTATGGCCAAAACGAAGAACGCATCCAAGTCGTGGGCAACCAAGGGGGCTTTGACTTCTTCCCCACCTTGTATGGTACCGATAAGCCCTTGCGGTTTTATAGTGATGACAACGGCAGTCCCATCGAAACCATCCCCACGCTACCCAGTTTGGCCGAACCGGCCCACAACGCCATCTATCGGCGCTTTGTCGATACGATTCGCGGGACGGGGAGTGTAGTGGCCAGTGGTGATGACGGCTTGGCGATTTTGCGCTTGCTCGAAGCCACCTATCGCTCAGCCGCCGAGAAACGCGAAATCACGCTCTAGTTTATCGACCACCGCTCATGGCGGCGCAATTGCGTCGCCATGACATTTCACCGTTTGTTAATCTTGATTTGACCAAAAAGAACTTACAAATCATTTATCATACTCTTACACGAAGTAATTTTTAACAAAAGGGAGTCGCTATGACTCGCGTACGCCGCACCACCACCAAACAAGCCAACCTACCATCACGGCTATTGAATCGCGAACAAAGTTGGATTGAATTCAATGCGCGCGTACTCGAAGAAGCGCTCAACCCCCAAACCCCGCTCCTCGAACGCGTCAAGTTTTTGGCGATTGTCAGTACCAACATGGATGAGTTTTTCATGATTCGCGTGGCTGGTCTGCATCAACAGCGCCGAGCCGGTGTACAAACCACCTCGCCTGATGGATTGACGCCGTCAGAGCAACTCACGGCCATCCGCAAAGCGGTACACACACAACTCAATCAACAACGCCAATGCTGGCAAGACGACGTCACACCCAAATTACGCGAGCAAGGCATCTGGTTGCTCGATTATGCTGAGCTCGGTGATGCCCAACGCCTACAAATGGATGACTATTTTGTTAATCAAATCCAGCCAGTATTGACACCACTCGCCTTTGATGCCAGTCACCCCTTTCCATTAATTTCGAATTTAAGCCTCAATTTGGCGGTAGTGATTGGCAATGAGCAAAGCGAACGCTTTGTGCGGGTCAAGGTACCTGCCGTGTTACCACGCCTCATCCCCATCACCCCCAATGCCGAACAAACACCGGCGGGGCTGACGTCAGCACAATGCAGTTGTTTTGTCTGGATTGAGCAGATTATTGCGGCCAATTTATACCGGCTCTTTCCCACCGAAACCATCCAAGAAGTCCATCCCTTCCGGATTACCCGCAACGCTGACTTCGAAATCGAAGAAGACGAAGCCGATGATTTGCTCCAAGCCATCGAAGAAAACATCCGGCAACGCCGGTTTGGCGCCGTGGTGCGCCTGGCAGTCCAGCCAGGCATGCCAGCACGCTTGCGCCAGCTTTTGTTGCAAAACCTCAATCTTGAACCCGACGAACTCTACGAAATCCGGGGGCAGTTGGGGTTGTCGGTATTGATGCAACTACTCAAACTCAATCGTCCTGACCTCAAAGATGAACCCGATGTCCCGCGCATCCCCGCACCTTTTCGCGATTTGGCACAACCGCAGGCCTTGTGGGATGTATTGCGCCAGCGCGATGTGCTCTTGCACCACCCCTATGATTCGTTTCAGCCGGTGATTGACTTCATCGAAACCGCCGCCACTGACCCCAATGTGTTGGCCATCAAACAAACCCTCTACCGTGTGGGCAATAATTCGCCGATTGTGCGGGCGCTCATGCATGCTCGTGATCTCGACAAACAAGTAACGGTACTCGTCGAGCTCAAGGCCCGTTTTGATGAAGAAAACAACATCACCTGGGCCCGGGCACTCGAACGGGCGGGCGTGCATGTGGTGTATGGTGTACCCAACCTCAAGACCCACGCCAAAATGGCGATGGTAGTACGCCGCGAGGGGGATTTGTTGCGGCGCTATGTGCATGTCGGCACCGGGAATTACAATGCGGGTACCGCACGGGTCTATACCGACCTCGGCTTAATGACCAGCAACCCCGCAATTACCGCCGATGTGGCTGACGTATTTAATTATTTGACGGGGTATGCCAAACACGACCAATATCGGGCCTTGTTGGTTGCACCAGTCAATTTGCGCACGGGACTTTCGGCGATGATTGAACGCGAAATTGCCCACGCCCACGCAGGGATTCCCGCTCATATTATTTTTAAGGCCAACTCATTGGTCGACCAACGCATCATCGAATTGTTGTATCGTGCTGCGCAAGCGGGTGTCGAAATCGATTTGATTATCCGCGGTATGTGTGCATTACGCCCAGACATGCCAGGAGTCAGCGAACGGATTCGCGTACGGAGCATCATCGGGCGCTACCTCGAGCATAGCCGCATCTATTGGTTCGCCAATAATCAACAACCCGAAGTCTATGTGGGCAGTGCCGACATCATGGAACGTAACCTCGATCGCCGCGTCGAAACCTTGTTCCCGATTCTTGATAAGCAAATTAGTACGTGGATTCGCGAAAGAATGCTCGACGCTTGTTTACGTGACACTGCACGCACGCGGATTTTGCGCTATGATGGGAGCTGGATGCGCCAGCAAATCACCGATGTGGCATTCGATAGTCAACAGTTTTTTCGTTCATTAGTAACCATGGAGTAATATGCCGAATCCACGACTTATCAACATCACGCTCTGGCTAGCGGTTATTGGCATTGGGGTGTTTTTGATCGAGCGATTTGCCGTTGTCACCGAATTACTCGCGACACCACTCTTGATGTTTATCATTGCATGGTTGCTTGCCTTGATTATCGAACCACTCTATGATCTGCTCGAACAGCTCCGTATTGCCCGTAGCGTTGCCGTCCCAGTCATCTATGTAGTGCTCTTAACGTTATTGACTGTGGCGATTTTTGCGTTTATTCCGGTCACCTATACCCAGCTAAATCTGCTGGTCACCAACTTACCGGCATTACTAAAATTTGTGACGATCTTTTTTGCCGACATCGAAGTACAATTGGGCCGATTTGGTCTCTATACTGACATCTCTGCAGTATTCCGCCCCGAAGCCATCGCCGCCCAACTCGGCACCCTCGGTGGCAGTGCCATCCAACAATCACTCGGTGTCGCTGGGGGGATTGCCTCGATTGCGTTTAATATTATCATTGTCTTGATTTTGAGTTATTACATGGCGGTCGATGGGCCAGCGTTGTATAGCCGACTTTTAAGCTTGTGTCCCCCTGATTGGCAACCCGAAGCACGCACGTTTGGCAATATTATCAGTCAAACCTTTGGCGGCTACATGCGCGCACAGATTTTGAGCTCGCTATTGTATGCCATCCTCAATGCCGTGGTAATGGCTGCATTTGGCCTCAATAGCATCACCCTCACCACCGTGATTGTCAGTATCGTGGTAATGGTGCCGTTGATTGGTGGCGCAGCAGCGTTGATTCCCCCGATTGTGGTGGCTGGTATCAACAAACCCGAAATCATCATTCCGTTTGTAATTGTGATGCTGGTCGTGCAACAGATTCTATTCAATATGATTTTGCCACGTATCGTCGGACGCATCGTCGGATTGCACCCGTTGTTGGTCTTTGCCGCCTTGTTGATTGGCAGTGTCGTTGCGGGGCCTTGGGGGATTTTGTTTGGCATTCCATTGGCTGGTGTCGCCGCCTCTATCGCCAATTATTTCTACCACCGCAATCAAGCGACTGTCACCGCTGAGAAATTCGCCGATTTTACCAAACCGTAGTCAATACACCCAAATTACTGTTTGCAGATGACATGATGCATACATTTGTGAAACAAATTGTCATCATTCAGTAATATATCAGGTAATCATCAGATAAAGTATCCCAGTAGAAATACCGTGTATGGTAGAATATTTGTGTGTATTTTTTCGCTGTATATATAGTCAAGGAGCGCAATCTTGTATCGACGTTTTTTGTCAACAATGGCATTACTTGTCGCGCTAGTGACTAGTGCGCTCGGGTTGCCTAGTGTCGCACTTGCCGTGCCACACAGTGCGAGTGAAGTGCCTGCCTCGCAACCATATGCGGGGTCACGCACATTTAATGAGACTGGTTTTACGGTCGCCAACTATTTCTACAAAACCTGGAAGGCAACGCCCAACGCATTATTTGTATATGGGTTGCCGATTTCACAGCCATTCATCGAAGAAAGTATTTCATCGCCGGGTGAATTTTATCGCGTGCAATACTTTGAACGCGCCATCCTCGAAGAGCATCCCGATAATTTCGGGACGCCGTACTACATCCTCGGGCGGTTATTGGGGAGCAAGCTCGCCTCATCACGCGGCAACGAAACGGCATTCAAGGCCGTAGCTAACCCTGGTGACGGCACGTTTGATAGTGCCTCGGGGCATACGTTGCGCAATTCACCGGCACCATTCCGGACGTTTTACACCAAAAACGGCGGCTTGTCGGTGTTTGGGCGGCCATTGTCAGAGCAATTCCAAGAAGTCAACAAAGCCAACGGCAAAACGTATTGGGTGCAGTATTTCGAGCGTCAGCGCATGGAATGGCACCCCGAAGAAAAGAACCCCAACTATCAGATTTTGTTGGGTTTGTTGGGCAACGAATATCGCGACACCAATCATGCCGGCAACCAAGCGTTCGTAGCTGGTGCCAGCTTACCCAACACATTATCGGGGGCTGGTAATGGTAGCGGGAGTGTCAGCAGTGGCAGTGGTTCGACCTCGTCGGCCAGCACTGGTTTTGCGTATGGATTTAATGCGCTGTTGTACGAACAACAAATCTCGACGCCCGTACCAGGTATGCGGATGAAGACATTACAATTAGCCAAAGAAGCCGGTATGCCGTGGATTCGCATCCAAGTACGTTGGATGGATTTGCACGACCGCTCGGGCGCTATTTATTGGGGTGAGCTCGACAACATTGTCAGTGATGCCAACAGCCAAGGGATCAAGTTGCTCGTCAGTGTCGTTAAAGCACCCAGCTGGGCGAGTAATAATAGCAACGGGATGCCCTTACGTGCCAACTTCAACGACTTCAATTTCTTCATGGGGTCGATGGCTGGGCGCTACAAAGGGCGTGTGCAAGCCTACGAAATCTGGAACGAGCAAAACTTGGCCCACGAAAACGCTGGTCGGGTAGCCAACGCATCGTTCTACATGGACATGCTCGTGGGTGCATCCAACGCAATCCGTGCCAATGACCCATCGGCGCTGATTGTGTCAGGGGCTCCATCGTCAACCGAAACCAACGTATCGTCGATTGCCATCAGCGATATCACCTTCCTCGACCAAATGTTTAGTGATCCGCGGTTTAGCGGTGCAGTCGACATTGTCGGAACCCACCCCGGTGGCGCCAGCAACCCACCAGACACCATGTGGCCCAGTAATCCCGGACCCGGGCCCAATTATGTCACCAGCGGCGAATTCTACTTCCGGCGGATCGAAACAGTGCGTGACTTGATGGTGCGCAAAGGCTTGAGCAACAAGCCAATGTGGGTGACAGAGTTCGGTTGGGCAACCCGCAACAACACGCCTGGCTATGGATTTGGTAACTCGATCTCGTTCCAAATGCAATCAGACTACATCGTACGCGCATTCCAACTCGCCAAAACCAACTACAGTCCTTGGCTGACCGGGATGTTCTTGTGGCAGTTGAACTACGCCGTATCGTGGAAGGCAGCCGGCAACGAATTGCACGAACAAGCTTCATATGGTGTTATCAACGGCGATTACAGCCCACGACCAGCCTATTTAGCACTGAAAGCTATGCCAAAATAGCGCTATTTCGTGTATGATTAGATGAGTGTATGGGTATGCGTGTGCCTAAGCACACGCATACCGCATATGGAAAGCACTTTTTGATGTGCTTCACCGGATTCGATTTGTCACCATTGGAGATTTTTCATGAAACAATACCGGTATATGAGCAAAGTACTAATGTTCCTTTGTCTCATGCCACTCCTCATCGCCTGTGGCGCAGGATCGGCGAGTGAGCCTACTGCGGTCCCAGTCGCAGACACTGCAACCGTGCCACCGCCGAGTGCGACTCCCGAGCCAACTGCAGTGCCCACGGCAACCAATACGCCCGAACCCACCGCAGAGCCCACCCCTGTGCCTGGCGAGCCCCTCAAATCCAGCACCATGCAATTCGGTATCGTCAATCACTTGTACTATACCGACCGTGAGCGCGTCCTCGCATTGACCAACATTGCCGGGTTTGACTGGGTCCGCCAACAAATTGTCTGGAAGGATCTCGAAGGTCCTGAACCCGGTCAATACATGTGGCCCAAGGAACTCGACGATATCGTCAATGATGTCAATTCCCATAACATCAAATTGTTGATTAGCATTGTGCAAGCGCCGTCGTTTTATAGTGCAAATAACGGCATGCCCGAAGACCCTGTTGCCATGGGCAACTTTGTCGAAGCCTTGATGCAACGCTATGGCAACAAAATCCATGCCGTCGAAATCTGGAACGAGCAAAACCTCGCCCACGAAAACGGTGGCAAAATCGTCCCTGCCGATGCCGGTCGCTACGTCGAACTGCTCGCAGAGTGCTATACGCGCATCAAAGCAGTTGAGCCCCGCACCATCGTCGTATCGGGTGCGCCCTCTTCGACTGGTGTCACGAGCCCCGAATTGGCCGTCGCTGACGAAATCTACTACCGCGAAATGTACCGCTACAAAGATGGCATGATCAAAGAATTCTTTGACGTCCAAGCCGTGCATCCCGGTGGCTCAGCCAACCCCCCCGAAACCATGTGGCCAGATAACCCCAGCAAAGCCGAAGGTTGGACCACCGACAAAACCTTCTACTTCCGCCATGTCGAAGATGTCCGTCAATTCATGGTCGAAGAAGGGGTCGGCGATCATCAGCTCTGGATCACGGAGTACGGCTGGGCGACTGAAAACGTCACCCCTGGCTATGAATTCGGCAATCAAGTCACCCTTGATCAACAAGGTGAATACATCCTCGGTGCCATGCAATGGGCCTACAAAAACTACCGCAACGAAGATGGATCACCGTGGCTGGGTAATATGTTCCTGTGGAACATGAACTTCGCCGTGTTGTGGGGTGCCCAAGACCAACCATTGCACGAACAAGCATCATTCGGTATCCTCAATCCTGACTGGAGCCCCCGCCCTGGCTTTAACGCCGTCCAAGGGTTCATGTCGACCATCAAAGCCGAAGGCCGCCGCTAATCTGTCCCGCATAGTTCCTACAGCCCTCGGCAATATGCCGAGGGCTGTTTTGTATACACCGTAGCACTGCCACAAGTCTATTACTCATAGGTAATACAGTATAATTTAACGGTATTCTATTTGTTTGGGGATTTTTATGCTACGTCTACGCATATATATTATCTTAGGATTATTCATCGCTAGCCTCATCCCTACCACCGCCCTCGCAGCCCCCCACAGCCCCCAAGAAGTGCCGGCATCGCTGCAAACGAGTGGCAGTCGCACCTTTAGCGAAACGGGTTTTACCACCGCCAATTACTTCTACAAAACCTGGAAGGCCACCCCCAACGCCTTATTTGTCTATGGCATGCCCATCTCACAACCATTTATCGAAGAAAGTATTAGCAACCCGGGTGAATATTACCGCGTGCAATACTTCGAACGGGCAGTCCTCGAAGAAAGCCCCGACCTCGCTGGTACCGCCTATTACGTCCAAGGCCGGTTGTTGGGGAGCGCATTAGTTGCCATGCGCCGTACCGAAGTAGCCTTTGTACCGGTACCCAATCCCAACGATGGGTCGTTTGATACAGTGACCCAACACACGTTGCGCAATAATCCGGCCCCATTTGCTGATTTTTTTCGCCAAAACGGCGGACTCAAAGTGTTTGGGCGCCCCTTGTCAGAACAATTCCAAGAAGTCAACAAAGCCGATGGCAAACGCTATTGGGTGCAATACTTCGAACGCCAACGCATGGAATGGCACCCCGACGAGCCCAACCCACAATACCGTATTTTGCTGGGCTTGTTGGGGAGCGAATACCGTGACCAACACCATGGCGGCGATACGGCGTTTAACCCCAAAGGAATCGTCAACGAAACCGCAGCACTGGTTGATACCGGCGCAATCAACCCCCTACCGAGCTTCACGTATGGCTTTAATGCCGTATTGTATGGCGAAGGCTATGGTACCGTCTGGCAAGACCGCCGCCGGGTCATGAGCCTGGCCATGAATGCCGGCATGCCATGGATCCGCCAACAAGTACGCTGGATGGATTTACACGATAAGTCGGGAGTTATTCATTGGGGTGAACTCGACAACATCGTGGCAGATGCCAGCAAGTGGCAAACCAATTTGCTCTTCAGTGTCGTGGCAGCTCCTCGTTGGGCCACGGACAATGGCCTGCATGGCATGCCCAACCGTGCCAATTTCGCCACCTACAATTACTTTATGGGGCAGATGGCCGCTCGCTACAAAGGGCGCGTCAAAGCCTACGAAATCTGGAACGAGCAAAATCTCGCCATCGAAAACGGCGGCACTGTCAGTAGTGTCACCGATTACATGGACCTGCTCGTTGGCGCATCACAAGCCATCAAAGCGGCAGATCCGCAAGCCTTAATTGTCTCTGGAGCACTCGCCTCTACCGAAACCAACTGGCCTACTGTCGCCATGAGTGACGTACGCTACTACGACGGCATGTTCCGTGACCCACGCTTTGCCCAAGTGGTCGACATTGTGGGCGTCCACCCCGGTGGTGCCAGCAATCCCCCCGAAACATTATGGCCAGACCAACCCGGTCCAGGGCCAAACTTCGTTACCAGCCGTGAATTCTATTTCCGCCGGGTCGAAGATGTACGCACCCTGATGATCAAAAACAGTCTGAGCTCCAAACCGGTCTGGGTCACCGAATTCGGCTGGGCAACAGCCAATACCAGTCAGTACTATGAATACGGCAATCAGATTAGTTTTGACCAACAAGCCGACTACATCGTGCGGGCAGTCACCTATTCCCGCGTCCACTATAGCAGTTGGTTGACCGGGATGTTTGTCTGGAATCTCAACTTTGCGATTCCCTGGAATGCCGAAGGCAACCTGCTCCACGAACAAGCCTCTTTCGGCGTGCTCAATGGCGACTGGAGCCCGCGCCCCGCCTATATCGCCCTCAAGAACATGCCCAAGTAAACTATATCAAGAAAGAGCGCCGTGAACACCCCCAAACGCATCATCCCATGGAACGACATCGGGCTCCTCGCCACCATCCTCATCTGGGCAGGCAATATGTCGATTGTCAAACAGAGCTTTGACAGCATGCCACCGCTGGCATTCAACAGCGTGCGCTTCTTTTTTGTGCCCATCCTGATGCTCAGTATCGTCTGGTTTGTCGAAAAAAGCATCAGCATCGAGCGTAGCCTGTGGCGCGATGCCATACTGGTCGGTTTGATTGGTAACGCCGGCTACCAAGTCTTTTTCATGATTGGCCTGAGCATGACCAGTGCCGCCACCTCGGCGTTGTTGATTGCTACCACCCCCATTTGGGTGGCGTTGATTAGCCAAATACGCGGTTGGGAAAAGCTCTCACGTACCGGCTGGATAGGCATCGTTATTTCGTTCATTGGTGTCTTTGTGATTTTGTTTGATGGTGCCACCATGAGTACCAACACCATGATTGGCGACATCCTGATTTTGATTTCTGCAATGTGTTGGGCCTATTACACCATCGGCGCCAAATCGCTACTGGCCAAATACTCACCCTTGCGCGTCACCGCCGTCACACTGACCATCGGCGGGATTCCCTTGATTTTGATTGGGCTCAGTGAAGTCCTCACCGTCAATTGGGTGGCGGTGCCGTGGCAAGGCTGGGCCGGTATGGCCTACTCGGTGGTGCTCTCGATCGCCCTGGCTTATATTCTGTGGTACAACGGGGTGGTCAAAGTAGGTCCGACCCGTACCGGCATTTATGCTAGCTTGTTACCGGCAGCGGGGGTAATCTCGGCGTATCTCATCCTTGGCGACCCCATCACCACCCGTGACCTGATTGGCACGGTGGCAATTGTGGGCGGCTTATTGCTCACCCGCCGCGGCTAAAAACTCACCAAAAAACCGCGGGGGACGCTGATGCGTCTCCCGCGGTTTCTGTATTTTT
>DBCF01000263.1 GCA_002292925.1 Roseiflexaceae bacterium UBA965
TGGGCGGCAAAGGCCGACAAGGCATAGGCGTCGCTTTGGCGCGGGCCAATATGACTAAACAGCCGCAGGCGAATGGTACGCACTTTGTGCGACACAAACCACTGGTAGGCGGCCATATCGGCGGCGGCTTTGCTGACACCATAGGGGGTGACGGGGCGGAGTGGTTCGTCTTCGTTGATGGGCATGTGGTCGGCCGGGACATTGCCGTAGATCTCGTTGCTGCCTGCGATGATGATCAGCGGGTCGATTTTGAGCTCGACGGCGTATTGCATCAAGGCCACGCTGGGGAGCACGTTGTCGTGCATGGTGTTGACGGCATCGCCAAATGATTTGGCGACACTGGCTTGAGCAGCGAGGTGGATAATCGCATCGGGGGCGATAGTGGCCATGGCGGCACGCAGTGCTGACTGGTCGCGCAAATCCATGCTGACCAGCTGGACATGACCATTGAGCTCAGGCAACGTTAATTTGCTGCCACGGGCGATGCCCCACACCTGATTGGTGGGGTTGGTGATGAGACGTTGGGCTAAATGCCCGCCGACAAATCCATTAATACCGGTCAGTAGAATTTTCATGAGTGCTATTATACCGTGAAAATGCAGGGATATAAAATCGGAGAGACGCAATATGATGCATCTCTCCGAGGGGTGCCAATATCCGGCAGGGTGATTATTCGTGGGGTTCGCGGGCGTAGATGCCAATGCCAGGGTCAGCGAGGGGCAACGACGGTGCGTTGGTGTTGGGCGCCGCCGAATCAACCACCGTCTCGCTGACGGGGAGTGGGGCAGGTGGCGGTGACAACGGCTCATTGACAAAGGGGTGGGTGGCTTCGACCCGTGCCAAGATGTCGTTGACGTCGATGTCGGTTAATTCATTGCGCAAAATCAAGGCTTCGGCAATGGCAATCACGGCATCGCGGTTTTGATCAACCAAGTGCTTGACCTTGCGGAACTCTTCGGCCAAGATGGCTTCGACTTGCTTCTTCATGTCGCCGCCGCGCATCGCTTCGGGACCAAAAGCCAAGTACGAATAGAAGCTGGTGTCCATACCGTAGGCGCCGACCATGTAGGTGGCGATACCGGTGGCCGAGGCGAGGTCGCCGGTGACGCCGCTCATTTGAATGCCGAGGAAGGATTCTTCGGCGGCGCGGCTGGCCAACGAAATCTGCAGACGTTGCAAGAGTTCATCTTTGGACTGGGTGTAGATTTCTTCTTCGGGCTTCCAGGCGGCAAAACCGAGGGCATTGCCGTGCCGAATGATGGTCACTTTGGTCAGGCGTTGTTTGCGCAACAATTTGACCATGGCATAGGCGTGACCGGCTTCGTGATAGGCCAAACGGCGGCGTTCTTCGTACGACATGCCGCGGATGGGCTGACGCAAGCCGTATTCATGCATTTCGCGCGCCCGACTAAAGTCCCAGTAATTGATGGCTTGGCGATTGTCGAAGTGGGCATGGATGACCGCTTCGTTGATGACAAACTTAATTGCCACTGGGGTGTAGTGGATGGTGTCTGACATCATGCGATCCATCGGCATGGGCTCGTGTTTGACTTTGCCCAAGTAGTATTCGAGGATGTCGCGGCGGCCATCGGCATCGGGGTATTCGACGACGATTTTGCGGTCAAAACGGCCTGGGCGCAACAAGGCTGCATCCAAGGATTCGGCAATATTGGTGGCACCCATGGTCAACACGGGGGGCATTTCGGGTTTTTTGCGGCGCAAACCAATCGAGCGGAGCAATTTGCCGTAGAGGCTGGGGTCTTCGGGGGGAGGATCCATCTGGAGCAACAGCTCGTTGAGCAAGCCCGAACCACCGCCGCCCATACCCATCATCATCGGGGCAATCCCACCACTATTGGCCCCGGTAATGCCACCGGCTCCACCCATCAATGATGCACTACGGGCACCACCAATGGCGTCGATTTCGTCGATAAACAAAATACAGGCACCGTATTCTTTGGCGAGTTTGCGGGCTTTGCGGAACAACATCATGACTTTGATGCTACCCATGCCCATAAAGGCCGAGGTGAGTGACGGGGCGCTGAGGTAACCAAACGGTACGCCCGCTTCGGTCGAAATGGCTTGGGCGAGGTAGCTTTTGCCGGTACCTGGAGGGCCAATTAACAATACACCACGGGTGATTTCGCCACCCATTTGCTTGAATTGTTTGGCGCCCTTGAGCAGGGTCACAATCCGGCGAGCGGCTTCGAGCACTTCGGGGTTACCACGGTAATCGGCGAAGCTGACGCCGGTCTCACCAGGGCGCACCCAATAAATGCGGGTGCGGGCCATGAAGTAATACATCATGACAAACTGGAAGCCGATGAAGCCGGCCAAATAGGCCATCGTCGCCAAGAGTTGCAATAAGGCCGGCCCGATGTCTTGGGTGGTAAGGAACGTCCAGGCAGATGGGATAATCATGCCCAAGAGCCAGATTACCGCAATTCCGATGGCAATCCAGCGGATACCACGCATGAGTTTGTATGGCCAGCGATCAAGAAGACGCTCCAACAGCTGATCAAAGGCTTTTTCTTTGTCAGATGGGTTGGGCTGGGGGCGATATGGTTCGATTGCCATATTGATGCTCCAGTTCAAATCAGAATTGCGGAGAAGAAGGGGTTGGTTTATAACAGAAAATAACCAACTACGACGAATGAATCGCTAATCATGAGTATAAATAAAAACAGATACTTTTGGCAAGTTAATAGAATGAGTGAATAGTGAGAATACGTAACCGATTTGCCGTCCTGATACTCGTTACATATGCGCTGCTCGTGCTCGTGACCGAAGTCACCAGTTATGGCACCGCGGTGGTCGACCCGGTGATGGCCCGCATCCATAGCCGCGGGCAAATAAGAGTGGGCTATGACCCGGGGGTATTGCCGTTTACTACCACCCAAAACGGCCAGGCTGCCGGCTACGACATCGACATGACGCGGGCGCTGGCTCAATCAATGCAGGTAGCAGTGCTGTATGTGCCCACCAGCCTCGATGCGGCCTATGACTCCTTGCAACAAGGCCAGATTGACCTGATGGCCTCGGCGATGCCGTATGCTCCCGAGCAAGGCTGGCGGGCGCGGTTTTCGACGTTTTATGTGGATGATGGTATGGTGATTGTGAGTCGTGGGACTGGGCGGACGCTGGCGCAACTCAGCGACCAACCGGTGGGGGTGGTGTTTGGGGGCGATGGTGATACGGCGCTACGCCAACGCCGGCGCGAAGGGCAAACCATTAATCCGGTTTATTACGATAGCATGACAGAACTCTGGCAGGCGCTGGCGTGTGGGCAGATTGATGTGGCGGTGGTGGAGCATACCACGGCGCTGGGGATGGTGGCGGGTGAGCCGGGGCTCCAGATTGGTGGGGCGTTGTCGTTTGTGCCATATGTGTTGGTAATGTCACATGACGCCGTGTATCTGCAAGACGCCGTCAACATTGGGTTGGCTCAGCGTCGTCGCGATGGCACTATGACTCGGTTAGCGGCACAGTGGTTTGTGGCGGCGGCGGTGGCCTGCCCAACGGCGCCTTAAGCTGATTCACGTCGGTGCTCCACGCTTTTTTCAAAAAAATAATGAGTGCTGTAAAGATTCCCCTACTTTCGTGTTATAAAAGAACCACACAATAGCAAGCGCACAATTATATATGGCAATCAGGGCAAAGGAGCGGCAATGAGTGACGTACGGTTTGGGATTGTCGGGCTGGGGGGGATGGGGCGTGGGCATGCCAGCTACCTCACCAATGGGTCGATTAAAGGGGCGGTGTTGGCGGCGGTGAGTGATACCAGTCCGCAATCGCTCGAATGGGCCAAAAACGAACTGCCGGCGTCGGTGCGCTGCTTTGATTCGTATAGCGCCATGTTGCAATCGGGGGCGATTGACGCCGTGATTGTGGCCACGCCGCATTATTACCACCCCGATTTGGCGGTGCAAGCGCTGCACCATCAATTACACGTGTTGGTTGAAAAACCGGCCGGGGTCTATACCCAGCAGGTACGCCAAATGAATGACGTGGCAGCGGCGAGTGGCAAAGTGTTTGGCATGATGTTTAACCAGCGCACCAATCCGGTCTTTCAGAAGGTGCGTGATTTGGTGGCCACGGGCGAATTAGGGGTCGTCAAGCGCTTTAACTGGATTGTGACCGATTGGTACCGCAGCCAAGCCTACTATAATTCGGGGTCGTGGCGGGCGACCTGGGCCCTCGAAGGGGGCGGGATTTTGATGAATCAAGCACCCCACAATATCGATTTGTTGACCTGGACGCTGGGGATGATGCCCACACGCATCCGAGCCTTTTGTCATTTCGGCAAGCACCACCAAATCGAAGTCGAAGACGATGTGACGGCCTACATGGAATACCCCAACGGCGCTACGGGGGTGTTTATCACCACTACTGGTGACGCACCCGGTACCAACCGCTACGAAATCACTGGTGATCGTGGCAAGTTGGTAATTGAAAACAATCAGATCACCTTTTGGCGTTTGCGCCGTCCCGAACCCGAGTTTAGTGCCAGCAACACGCAACCGTTTGGCGCCCCCGAGGTCTGGAAGTGTGAAGTGCCGGTGAGTGGTGGGGCGGGTCCGCAGCACCCTGGCATTACCCAAAATTTTACCGATGCGATTCGTCACGGCACCCCACTCCTCGCACCAGGCGCCGATGGCCTGCAAGGGGTGACGTTGGTCAACGCCATGTATTTGTCGACCTGGACGGATGGTTGGGTTGATTTGCCCTTTGATGAAAACCTCTTTTTGGCACAGCTCAATCAACGCCGTGCCGCTAGTGAACGGAAGTAGCCATGTTTCTGCAAAAAGTTGCTGCCCAGCTCTACACCGTGCGTGACGCGTTGGAAAAAGACTACAACGGCGTGCTCAAGGCGCTCAAAGAACAAGGCTGGCCGGCGGTGCAAGTATCGGGGACGCGGGGCTATACGGCACCCCAAATTGCCGGATTTTTGCGTGAGCACGGCTTGCAGGCCGCCGGCTTGCACGTGTCGCTGGCCGAACTAACCGACGACATGCAAGGGGCGATTGAGCAAGCCAAATTGTATGGCACCCGCGACATCATCGTGCCCCATTTGGGACGTGACTATCAAAACATGTTGGGCTACCAGATGTTCAAAAGCCACATGAATGCCTTGGCCAAACCGCTCAATGCGGCGGGGTATCGGTTGAGTTACCATAACCACGATTTTGAGTTCGCCACCACGATTAACGGCGTATCGGCCTTGGAATATTTGTTGGCGCCCAGTGCGGATAATGCGATTTTGGCCGAAATCGACGTCTATTGGGTCAAAAAAGGTGGTGACGATCCATTGCAGTTTATTTCGAAATTCAGCCAGCGCATGCCCATCATCCACTTGAAGGATATGGCCAGCGACGGCAGCCAAGATTTCGCCGAAGTGGGCGAAGGGTTGATCGACTTCGTGCCGATTTTGCGCTGGTGTGAAGCCAACGGCGTCGAATGGTATGCGGTGGAACAAGACACCTGCCGGCGCGACCCACTCGATTGTCTCAACACCAGTTTGACCAATTTGCGCACCATGAGTGGCCAATTGTAGCAAGGACGACGGGCATGTCTGACGGAATGAATTACGCCCCACAGGGCAAACCGCGGCCGGTGGTGGCGCCGGGCGAGTTTGCCTTTGCGGTGATTGGGCTAGACCACGGGCATATTTATGGTCAATGCAATGGCTTGATCGAAGCCGGTGCCGATTTGGTGGCGGTGTATGATCCCGACCC
>DBCF01000234.1 GCA_002292925.1 Roseiflexaceae bacterium UBA965
CCCAACGTGATTTGGGCCGGTACCGGCGAAAGCACCATCCGCATCGACGTGTCGCACGGCGACGGCGTCTATCGCTCAACCGACGCGGGTACCACCTGGCGCCACATGGGCTTGACCGATACCCGCCACATCGCCAAAGTGCGTATCCACCCCCAAGACCCCAACACCGTTTGGGTGGCCGCCTTTGGGCACGCCTTTGGTCCCAACAGCGAACGGGGCATCTACAAAACCACCGATGGTGGCGAAACCTGGCGCCATGTCTTGTATCGTGACGAAAACTCCGGCGCCATCGATTTGACCGTCGATGCCACCAACCCCCGGATTTTGTACGCCACCACCTGGGAAGCCCATCGCTCTTTCTCGGAAATCTCCAGCGGCGGTGCCGGTTCGGCCGTCTATCGCTCCAAAGACGGCGGCGAAACTTGGGAAGACATCACCAACAAACCCGGCTTGCCCAAAGGTACCCTCGGCAAAATGGGCATCACCGCCTCGCCTGCCCAAGCAGGTCGGGTATGGTGCTTGATCCAGCATGCCGAAGCCCCTGGCTTGTACCGCTCCGATGATGGTGGCGAGCACTGGACGCATGTCAGCGACAGCCATTTGTTGATTTCACGAGCTTGGTATTACATGCACGTGCATGCCGACACCCAAGACCCCGATACCGTCTATGTCAACAACTTGTCGTTCTGGAAGTCCACCGACGCCGGTAGCACCTTTACCCAAATCGATACCCCCCACGGCGACAACCACGACTTGTGGATCTCCCCCATATACAACAAACGCATGATCCAAGGCAACGACGGTGGCGCCAACGTGTCGTTCAACACCGGCAAAACCTGGACCAGCGTCTACAACCAACCCACCTCGCAGTACTATCACATCGGCGTCGACAACCGCAAACCCTACCGCGTCTATGGCACCCAACAAGACAACAGCTCGTTGGCCGTGCCTAGCCGCACCCCCAGTAGCTCGATTCCGTGGAGCAATGTCATCATTGCCGGTACGGGCGAAAGTGGCTACATCACCGTCGACCCCAAAAACGACGATATCGTCTATTTGGGCGCCATTGGTAGTTCATCGGGTGGCGGTAATTGTCTGCAACGCTACGACGAGCGCACCAAACAAGTCCGTTTGGTGACGACTTGGCCCGAAGCAATGACCGGCGAGGGGGCAATTAGCCACCGCTACCGCTTTGCCTGGACCTACCCCATCGTCTTTTCACCACACGACCCGGATGTGCTCTACGCTGCCGGCAATATTGTCTTCAAAACCACCAATGAAGGCCAGAGCTGGACGCCGATTAGCCCCGATTTGACCCGCAATGACCCCAGCAAACTACAAATCACCGGTGGTCCTATCGACCGTGACTCGGTCGGCGCCGAAGTCTACTGCACGGTCTTTTCGTTCACCGAATCCCCCCATCGCCGCGGCGAATTGTGGGCCGGTTCCGACGACGGGCTCATCCATGTGTCACGCGACAACGGCAATTCATGGCAAAACGTCACGCCGGCCCATATGCCCGAATGGGCCATGGTCACGTCGATTGAAGTATCGCCCCACGATGCCAACACCATCACCTTCTCGGCCGCCCGCCACAAACTCGACGACTACGCACCCTACATCTATCGCTCCACCGACAGTGGTGTGACCTGGACGCGGGTCGTCAGCGGGATTGGCAGCGACCATTTCGTGCGGATTGTCCGTGAAGACTCCGTACGCAAAGGCTTGTTGTTTGCCGGCACCGAAACCAACCTGTATGTGTCGTTCAATGGTGGCGACAATTGGGAATTGTTCCAACTCAACTTGCCTATTTGTCCGATTTATGACCTCATCATCAAAAACGACGACTTGGTGTGTGGTACCCATGGCCGCGCCATGTGGATCCTCGACGACATCACGCCGTTGCGCCAATACAACCCAGGGTTGGTCACCCAAGGCACGCATTTGTTTGCGCCCCGTACCACCGAGCGCGTCTTGGCCGCTTTGTTCGAAGACGAAGATGGCGCCGGCGCCCCTGGCAAAAACTACATGGCGGGCCTCGGTGACGTCTGTGCCCATACCGTGACCGTCACCCCCGAAGGTGCCATCGAACGGAACTTCCTCGACTCGGGCAGCAACCCACCCCGGGGTGCCATCATCACCTACTGGCTCAAAGAAACCCCCACCACGCCCATCCGCTTGGCCTTCTACGACACCAAAGGCACCTTGATCAACGAGTTCTATAGCCGCCCCGAAGGCACCAAAGTCGAAAAGTCGGACGACAAACACGACTTGCGGCGCACCTCGGCCAAGGCCGGTTGGAACCGCTTCATCTGGGACATGCGCGTCAAAGCCTTGCCCAAAATCGTCGGTAGCGACCCGATTGCCGGCTCACTCATCTACGGTCCCAAAGTGGCTCCTGGTCAATACATGGTCGAATTGACCGTCGATGGCCAAGTCGGTCGTCAACCCTTGACGATTGTAGCCGACGCCTATAGCGATGCATCCCAAGCCGACCTCGATGCCCAATTCGAGATGCTGATGCGTATCTACAACCGCACCGGTGATGCCGTGGCCGCCCTCAACCAGATGCGTGACGTACGTGCTCAGCTCGACGGCTGGCACAAGCGGCTCGCCCGCAACCCCAAGACTGCTGCTTTGGCCGAGCAGGCTGCCGCTTTGCGCGACCAGGTATTGGCCGTCGAAAAGGAAATCCAAGTCCCCGACCTCAAGCCGGGCTGGCCTGGCCAAATGAACCACGGCACCAAGATGCTCGCCAAGCTGAGCAGCATCGCCGATGCCGTCTCTGTGGGGAATTATCGCCCCACCGATCAGGCCGTGGCGGTATTTGACAGCTTGTCCGAGAACATCGACGAAGTCTTTAGTCGCATGCAGGGTCTGGTCAGTGGCGAGATTGCCGATTTTGGCAAAAAAATATCGGCCGCGGGCGTGAATAGCGTGATTGCCTAAATCCGTTCGGTTACGGAAGCGTCATCCCGCTGCATCGTATGATGCAGCGGGATGATTTGTGCTTCCAAAAAAACTACCGACAGCCTTATACGACACCGCCTACTTTGCGTTGGCACCAGGTATACATGGCGTCGTAGACCACAAATCCTTCGCGCAAAATACGCTCGTCGTCGTCGGGGTAGCGCCAGCTCAG
>DBCF01000105.1:0-1257 GCA_002292925.1 Roseiflexaceae bacterium UBA965
GGCGTGGCAGCAAAAAAATCGTGGTCGGGCACGATGCGCGGTTGACGTCGCCGGCATTTGCGGCAGCATTAATGGCGGGGTTGCAGGCGAGTGGCTGTGACGTGCTTGACATCGGTATGGTACCGACGCCAGTGATGTACTTTGCGGTTGATTACCTCAAGGCTGATGGTGGGGCGGTGGTGACGGCGAGCCATAACCCGCCTGAATTCAATGGTCTCAAGATGCGCCATTACGAGCCCCAATTTGGTGGCGTGCCGTTGTCGAGTGAAGAAGTGCAAGAAGTGGGTCAGATTGCCCTGAGTGGTGCGTTTGCCCAAGGGGCTGGTAGTTATACCCAAATTTCGGTTGATGACGCCTATGTCGATCATGTAGCTGCGTTGATCCACTTGCCGCATCCGCTTAAAATCGTACTAGATGGCGGGAATGGTGTGGCGGGGCCGTTGGGTGTGCGGGTATTTGAGCGCTTGGGGTGCGAAGTGGTGCCGTTGTTTATCGAGCCCGATGGTACATTCCCCAACCACCACCCCGACCCTCTCAAAGAAAAAAACATGGTGGATTTGATGCGCGCAGTCAAAACGCATGGCGCAGCCTTGGGGATTGGTTTGGATGGTGACGGTGATCGTCTAGGTGTGGTCGATGATCAAGGCCGGATGGTGTTTGCTGACCGCTATATGATTGTGTTGTCACAAGCAGCGCTAAAAAAAGGTCCGGCGCCGATTGTATTTGATGTGAAATGTAGTACGGTGCTGGCGGATGCGATTACGGCGTTTGGGGGGACCCCGGTGATGTGGAAGACGGGGTACACCAATCAATCTGCCAAAATGCGCGAGCTGGGGGCACCGGTAGCGGGGGAATTGAGTGGGCATGTATTTAATAACCGCCCGGGGCATAGTTTTGATGATGGTACCTTTGCAGGAGCCTGTTTGATCGAGGCCTTGGGGCAGAGTGGCCAAACGTTGTCGGCGGCGCTGGCCCCATTCCCGGCCTTGGCTGAAGTGCCCGAAGAGCGCATCGAGATGGATGATGTGCGCAAATTTGCGGCGGTGGAATATGTGCGTCAGCAATTTGCCGCTACCCACAAAATCATTGAAACGGACGGTTTGCGGATTGATTTTGGGGATGGCTGGGGGTTGTTGCGGGCATCAAATACCGAGCCAATGATTACCACGCGCTTTGAAGCAGTAACCGAAGCCCGGGCAGCCGAGATCCGTGATGTGATGTTGGCGGCGTTACGTGGCTATCGTCCTGCATAGAATA
>DBCF01000105.1:1286-14097 GCA_002292925.1 Roseiflexaceae bacterium UBA965
AGCACCACGTTGGTACGTGAAGGAGTGAATATGTTCGGCATTCGTCGTCGCCTCGCCACCTTGTCCCACTTGGTGCGTCCACTGGCATTGGCATTTTTGGGGTGTGCGATTTTGGCGTTGGGGATTGGCTATGTCTTGACGCACTTGTATCGTACCCTCGTGTTACCCGAGGTGTTTTATTATTTGACGTTGCAATTTGTGCCACAGGTCTGGCGTGGAGTCTTCTTTTTGGCTGTTGGTGTGGCAACCCTGAGTGCCGGAATTTGGACATTGAGTGACAAAGTAGTTATTCCCCTTGATAGCCAGCCCCAAACTAACGAATTGTTGTTGGATTATCGGCGGACCGAGCGCCCCCCACGGTTGGCGGTATTGTCGGGCGGCCCGGGGATGTTGGTATTGGCGAGCCTTGGGCGCACGGTTGAGACAATGACCTGTATTACGCCGGTGCAAGACCCGGTGGAATATTATTATCGGGCCTCGAGTTTGTTTAATTTCGAAAAAGTAGTGTTTGTGGTGCCTACCCCACAACCGATGCAAGTGACGTTTGTGCTTGATAATGGCGTGCGGGTCAAGCCGAGTGATCGGGTTCCCCACGACGAGCGCTATGCAGATCGCTATGTGGTTGATGTGCAACTTGATAGCGCGGTACCCCTCAGCGAGGTATTGGTGACCCGGGCGACGATTGATGCCATCACCAATGCCGATGCAATCGTGCTGGGGCCGGGGAGTTTGTTTGAAAGTATTATTCCCGATTTATTGATTCCGGCGGTGCGCGAAGCGTTGAGTGCCAGCAAAGCCAAAAAAATCTATATTTGTAGCATTATGACGGAGCCGGGCTTGACGAGCGGCTTTACGGTGGCAGATCACATCCGCCAAATTGTGCGCTACGGCGGATTTGCCCCTGATTATGTGTTGGTGAATGCCCAGCGCGTCGACCCCGAAGTGCAACGCATTTATGCGGCCGCCCACCAAACCCCGGTCTATTTGGCGCCCGAAGAGTACGAAGAAACGGTGGTGCAAGCGCTTGACCGCAGTACGGGGAGCAATGTGATGGTCGAAGGCGCTGTGGTCGTCGAAGCTGATTTGGCGACGGCGGTAATCCAATTGACGGCCTCACTCGAAGACCCGGGCAAGAGTCGTACGGTACGGGTGTTGCGTCATGACCCTGACAAAGTGGCGGCAGCGATTACGAGTATCATTCGGCGAGGGCGCTAACGATGGATGATACGATTTTGCTGTTTGAAGACGAGGGGTATCGTTCGCTGTTGCCGTTGACCTATTCACGGCCGGCATCAGATATCCGCTGTGGGATTTTTACGTTGCGCGAGCGTCTACATGCCCGGTATGGCACTGCACCCGCGGCAATCACGCGGGGGTATCTAGCCGATGTGTTTGGGGTGGGGCGTTGGCCGTTGCAACTGCTGAGTCGCAATGTGCCGTTGCTGTTGGTTAATAGTCGCTTGGTTGATATTGATTGTCTGGCGGCTTTGCACGATGCCCCGCTGGGGACGATATTTGTCAGTGATGATGCCAATACGGCGGCGGGCGGTGGTACCTTGGTGGCGGCGCGGATTACCCCGGCGCTGGCGAGTGCGGTATTTGGGGATTTGCTTGAGCAGCACGGGCAACGGGCGTTACACGAATTACAACGGTTTTGTCAGGTGGTGACAGGACGCCCGCAGATGTTGCAATTCCCGTGGGATATCGTCGACCATAATGCGGCGATGATTGGGCGTGATATCGATTTACTCGACCCAACGGTCTATATCCCGCTGGCGCAACACCCGCAGGCGGCTGCGTGTCATGCCCAAGCCAGCGAGCGGATTTTGGTGCATCCCCAGGCCCAATTTGAATCACCAGTGGCGTTGGATGCCCGTGACGGCCCGATTGTGATTGGGGCGGCGCGAATCGAGCCATTTAGTGTGATTCAAGGACCGGTGGCGATTCATGACGGTGCCTTGATTTCGGGGGCGCGAGTGCTGGCAGGCACGACCATCGGCCCCGTCTGTCGGATTGGTGGTGAAATCGAGGCATCGGTGGTACAAGGCTATAGCAACAAGCACCACGACGGCTTTTTTGGGCATTCGTACCTCGGTGAGTGGGTGAATGTGGGGGCGATGACCACCACGAGTGACCTCAAAAATACCTATGGTACGATTAAAGTGACATTGGATGGCTATGGGCAGGTAGATAGTGGCCGACTTAAACTGGGCTGTTTTTTGGCAGATCATGTGAAATTAGGGATTGGGGTACACTTAAACGGCGGTGCAGTAGTGGCGACGGGCTCCAATATCTTTGGGATCCACTTTGCCCCCAAAACAATCCCGGCGTTTACGTGGGGTGGTGAGCGCTTCCGTGAATACCGGATTGATCGCATGATTGAAGTGGCGCGCAAGGTGATGGGGCGCCGCAAAATCACGTTGAGTGCGGCACAAGTGGCGATTTTGCATCATGTGTTTGCGCTGACGAGTGTCGATCGCGGAATTGATGTGGATGATGCGCCGACGTTTGATGCATTGGCTGGTGAAGTCAGTTGGCGCGAATAATCGGTGTGTGTGTTGGGATGATTGTGGCGAAAGGTGGAATCCATGCACGTCGTAGTAATCGGAGGCGGCAGCGGTTTATTCCAGGCAATCAAGGCAGTGCGGCCGATTGCCAAACGCTTATCGGTGATTGTGCCAACCTGTGGTGATGATGGGGCCGATGCGTTGATTCGGCGTTTGGGTGCATACCCTGGTGTGGCTGGGGTGGTTAATGTATTGATGCAAATGAGTCGCGATGCGGCGATGCAGCGCTTGATGCAACAACAATTCCCACCATTAGGGACCCCCTACGACCGGATTCCATTTGGGGTGATGCAGTTGCTGGCCAGTGCTCAAAGCCTTGGGTCTTTACCTGATGCAATTGAGGGGTTGCGCCAACAATTGCGGTGCGACATCGATGTGTTGATGGCCTGTGACACCCCCCACGATGTGGTAACGCAGACGAGTGATGAGCGCACTCATCGTGGTACGAGTCAATTTGCGCAGCCACTGTCTGCGCCGGTACAAACAGTGTTGCTCGATCCGCCGGTAGTGGCCAATCCGGCGGCGTTGAAGGTACTGCGGGTGGCAGATATGGTCTTGATTGCGCCAGGCAGTTTGTACCGCACCGTATTGCCGGCATTGTTACCCACAGGCATTGGTGAAACGTTGCGCTCGTTGGCGGGTAAGGTGATTTGTTGTGGGGCACTTACTACCGTGAGCGGCCAAACAGATGCCTTCCGGGCCGTCGATTATGTGGCACGGATTGCTCGGGCGTTGGGGCGGGGCGCGATCGATGTGGCATTGCTCAATAGTCATCAATACACCACCGCAGCGGTAACGTTGCTCAAGCAACACGATATGGCACCGTTGCGTTATGAATCACATGATGCCCATGTACTCAATGCCCTTGATATCCAACCGGTGGCGCGTGATATGTTGATTAATATCACGGGAAATGTGCCGGCGTTGTTGCCCCAATTGACGATTCATGATGAAGCCGAACTGCGGATGGGAATCGTAACCGCCCAACGCGTTGGATGAGTATTCCATCTTAAAAACTGCAGTAGTACAGTAACCAAAAAGGAGTGATTGTGATGCACGATGTACGGATTGACCGTTTGGCTCAGGTATTGGTGCGCTATTCATTGGATGCACAGCCGGGGCAGTTGTTTCGAATAGTGTCGCCCACTGCGGCATCGCCGTTGATCAAAGCTGTCTACCGTGAAGCCATGCTGGCGGGTACGAACCCACTGATGCGCTTGACGATGGATGGACTCGACGAGATTTTTTATAAAAATGCTAATGGTGATCAACTCGACTTTGTGCCACAGTTGGCCCGAGACGAAATTGAGACGATTGATTTGCACTTGTCGATTATCGCTGACGAAAACACGCGGGCGCTGAGTGGCGTCGACCCCAAAATGGTGGCACGGCGGCGGGCAGCCATGAGCCCCGTGCAAAAACGGATGATGGAACGATCGGCCAACGGCGATTTTCGCTGGTGCTTGACCCTATTCCCCACTGCGGCCCAAGCCCAAGAAGCCGATATGTCGCTGAGTGATTATGCTGATTTTGTCTTTAAGGCGGGCAAACTCGATCAGGCTGACCCAGTGGCAGCCTGGCAGGCACAGCGGGCCGAACAAGCAGGAATTGTGACGCGACTCGAAGCCGCCGATCACATCCGGATTGTGGGACCCGGCACTGACCTCAACTACTATGTCAAAGGGCGCTCTTGGGTGAATTGTGCGGGCGATCGCAACTTCCCCGATGGCGAAGTGTTTACGGGTCCCCACGAACAAAAAACCAACGGCGTGATTACCTACAGCTTCCCTGCGCTGTATATGGGGCGTGAAGTCACGGGGGTACGTCTCGAATTTGCCGAGGGCAAGGTGGTCAAGGCCACTGCCGACAAAGGCGAAGAACTGTTGCATTCGTTGCTTGATATGGACGAAGGTGCGCGCCGGCTGGGCGAAGTCGCCTTTGGGACTAATTATGGCATTCAGCGCTTTAGTCGCAATATTTTGTTTGATGAAAAAATCGGCGGTACGGTGCATTTGGCTCTCGGTGCGGCCTACCCCGAAACAGGTTGTCATAACCAATCGGCGTTGCATTGGGATATGATTTGCGATTTGCGCAATGGTGGCGAAGTATTTGCTGATGGCCAACTCATCCACAAAGATGGGAAGTTTGTCTAATTGGTTGCGTTGCGACTGGAATTGAGCCGACGATGAACGATGAACTACACCAACGTTACCCGCTGACCATGGCGGCATTTGCCGCCATGGGAGCCGATGATCATCTCGAACGAGTGATGCGCCTCGATGCGGTATGGCATGATATCCGCCAAGCGGTGGCGGCCAATCAGCCCGACCCGCGGCAACGGAGTGCGTGGCGTGAAATCGCCGCGTCCGAGTTTGCCAATTTGACCCGCCGTGTCGAATGGCGCGGAGATTTGGTGTATGTCGGGGCGGGGTTGGGGTTGCTCCATGCCCTCGAGATGGCCCGCCTAGGCTGGCGGGTGTTGGTGTGTGATCGGGGCGAAGTAGGCTGTGCCCACCGCGAGTGGAATATTTCGCGCTATGAATTACAGGCATTGGTGGCAGGGGGGAGCTGGAGCTGGGACGAATTGCAATCGGTGATTATGAATGAATACGCCGACGGCATTGTGCGGTTTTTTGCACCGAATGACGATGCAATCACACTGCATCTCCCTGAAGTCCTCAATGTGGCAATTGACGCTGGTGCGTTATTGCGCTTGGCGCGGACGAAGTTTTTACAAGCAGGTGGCGAAATTCGCGATTATCGGGTGTTTGGTGAGGTGGTAGCGAGCGCACACGAGGCAGATGGTGTATTGCTGCATGTAACCACGCCTGAACAGACCAGCGAGCGCTACCAGGCACGATTGATTGTGGATGGCATGGGGACTGTGTCGCCGTTGTCGTTGCAACGCTTTGGAGGCCGCCCGTATGCGGGTGTCTGTCCCACGGTGGGCACGGTGGCGAGTGGCTTTGCCGAGGGGACGGCGGCCAACGAACACAACCGTGATTTGGGAGATATTTTGTTGACGATTGCCGATGCCCAAAAGACCCAACAATACATGTGGGAAGGCTTCCCCGGGCGTGATGATGAACTCACCGTCTATCTGTTTTATTACGATACGTTGCATCCTGGCAAAAAATCAGATCGCCCCACTCCCAATCTGCTCGAGTTATTCGAAGATTATTTTGCATTGTTGCCCGATTACAAGCGGAGCGAGGGTGCTGTCCATCATCACAAACCGGTCTACGGCTACATCCCGGCGCGGCATTCATTGCGTCGGATGGAAGCACCGTTGTTGTGCGGGGTGTTGCCTATCGGTGATGCGGCAGCGCAGCAATCGCCGTTGACGTTTTGTGGATTTGGCTCGCATGTGCGTAATCTGCGACGCACCACAGGGCTGCTGGATCTGCTGTTGCGCGAAAAAAGCGAAATGAGTGATTTATTGGCGCTGGTGACGTCGTATCAGGCCAATGTGTCGTTGAATTGGGTGTTTAGTCGGTTTATGCAGCCGTGGGGTGATGCCGATAATGATGTAAATCAACTCCAAGGGTATTTCATGCACCTATTGGCACGGCGTGGTACTGATTTTGCCACGCGGTTTTTTCGTGATGAGATGCGCTGGAGCGATTATCACAAAATGGTGCTTGGTATGTTGGTTGCTTACCCAAAGATCATGGGGATTGCCGGCAAGGTATTGCAGGTGCGTGGGTGCACGCAATGGTTTTTTGATTACGTGCGCTTTACCGGCGATGGCATGTTGGCGGCAGCGGGGCGGCTGATTGGCATGACGGTACTGCAACGGATGGCGTTGGATTTACCGGTGACGTGGCGCATCCGACTTTTGGCCAAAATCGCCGAATGGCAGGTGATGGGCTGGGACCATTGATTGTGGGCAAAAAATCCCCCTACCGGTGCAACGTATGTGCTGGTAGGGGGATTTTTTAGGGGGTGATGCGTAAATCGTCGTCAGGCGGGGCTTGATTCATCATGAATTGGGCGGTGCCTTCGAAGTAGGTGCGCATGGCGGCAGCGATATCGGGAGCAAAACCGACTTCGGTGATGGCGGCCAGCATACAACTGACCCAAGCGTCGCGTTCAGCTGGCCCAATGGTAAAGGGCATATGGCGCATGCGCAAGCGGGGATGGCCACGTTGTTCGTGGTAGCGGGTAGGGCCGCCAAAGTACTGTGTGATAAACAAAAACTGCCATTCTTTGCCCGCTGCCAAATCGGCGGGGAAGAGGGGGCGGAGCACGGCGTTGGCTTCGACATTGCGATAAAAAATATCAACTAATTGGCGGAATGGTTCATCGCCACCCGCTTGGTCATACAAGGCGCGGTAATCGGGGGTCATAAGGTACCTACTGGATTCTTGCGACGGGCACTAGCAAGGGCGGTGCCCAAGCGGTGGACGACACTCCAATTGGGGGCTTTGCTAAACAATACGTCGAGGGCATAGACTTGGTAAGTATATTGGGCGGCACCGATTTGGATGGGACTCGATGGTCCAATTGGGGCACCGATACCCCATTCACGGGCGAGGTGGTGGATTTGTTGCTTGGGATCATACGCTACCTTCATGAGCTTGTATGTCTCACTAAGGAGCGTATCGCGCAAGGTAACTGTCCAGGCGTCGATGGCTCCGCCGAGGTCACTGAGGAAGGCCATTTTTTTCCAGTCGACTTTGCTAGGGTCGTCGCCACGGACATAAATGGTATCGCCTGAAAACACTTGAAAGACATACATTTGGCCGTTGATTTCGCGCATGCCGGCGGGGGCGAGGGGTGGCCCGATGTCGTGGTTGGCAAACAAAAAGAGGTGGAAGGGGTTCTCGGGGCGAAAGCCGGTGCCACCGATGCGCAGGGTTTCGTCGAGCAGGAAGCGTTCGAAGGTTTTGTCGGCGGGAATGGTATCGCCGATGGTTTGCCACATACTGCCCGGGCGATTCCAGCCGGGAATTTCCATAAACAAGGTATCGCGGGCAAAGGGCACAATAGTGTAAGTTTTGTTGTTGAAGGTGGCTTGCCGTTCTTTGGCAATAGGGACGCCAAGGTGTTGTTCGACTGCCATTTGGTGGATGGGTGATAGGGGGTCGTATTCGTCGCCACGCATACGCCAAGAATTGGCGATTAAGCTTTTTTGGAGTTGGGCGATATCGGCGTTGGGGGAGCCAATTGCACCGACCTTTATGGGGGGAAGTTTGCCGGTACGCTTGATCCACGCCTCGACTTCGAGCACGACCCAATCGGGGGTGACTGCTTTGCCGGGGCAAGTTTTGGTGCTGTAGTCGCGATGGAAGCTGATGAGTTGCTTGGGGGGGATGCCAAGGCGCAGTGACATGCCGCCAAGGATGGCTAACGTGTGTTCCCAGACTTTACCGGTTGGGCGGGCGGCATCGTAGTCGCCTACCATTTCGAGCCCGATGGTATACCAGCCTTTGGCGAAGCTGCCGTTGCCGGTACCGGCATGCACGCCGATTTCACGCAAGGGGGTAAAGAGCCAGATGCCATCGGGGCCCGCAAAGCAGTGGGGTGCGGCAGTCCAGCCTTTTTCGGCAAAAAAACGTTGCATCCCCTGCATGCTGGTACTGCCCTGCCACTGGGCGACAGTGGGGCGCCAGGTATGGTGCAATACCACTTTGCTGGGCATGACTGGGCCAAATTGATATGAGGCGATATAGTCGAGCCATTCTGCAGGCGTAAGCATTTTGCCAATCATAGGAGGTGTACCACTGGGTGCAAAATCGTCTATCATTATTCCCTCCACGTGTCATTTCTATTTATATATGTACCATAGCATGAAGCGGGTTATAGCGTCAACTAGGTACAGAGGCGTGGTACGTTTGGTAGATTTGGTATGCCTGCTATCTGTGTATGTCTGATGAAATAGACTAAAAGCTGTCGTAAATTGTGGTGACATACCGTACAATGGAAGATGAATAGGGGAAAATGAAGGGTTGTCACGGCATGCAAGAACGAATTGCAGTAATTGACCTCGGTTCGAATACGACGCGAATGATTGTAGTGGGGTATGTGCCCCACCAAACGTTTAAATTGCTCGATGAAGTGCGTGAAGCGGTGCGGTTGGCGCATGGGATTGGCGCCGATGGGAAGTTGCAACTCATCCCGATGAATCGCGCCATCAAAACAATGCGCTTGTTCCATCAAATGTGTCGCGGGATTGGGGTTGATCGGATTGTGCCGGTGGCCACCAGTGCGGTGCGTGAAGCGAGCAATCGCGAAGAGTTTTTGGCACGGGTGCGTGATGAAGCAGGACTCGACTTTCGGGTATTAACGGCCGCCGAAGAGGCCTATTATGGCTATCTCGGTGCCATAAATACGTTGGATATGCAAAATGGTTGTGTGATTGACATCGGTGGTGGCAGTACCCAAGTCACGGTGGTACAGCAACGCCAACTCGCCCAAAGCATTAGTCGCCCGATTGGGGCGGTGCGGTTGACTGACCGGTTTGTCAAAAGTGACCCGATGAATGTGCGGGATTTCAAAATACTCGAGCGGGCAATTGCGGCACAATTTGCCGATGTGCCGTGGCTGACACAACAAGGTGGGTCGTTGGGTGGAATTGGCGGGACGATTCGGGCCTTGGCCGAAATCGACCAAAAACTCCGTAATCACCCAATAGATCGTGTCCACGGCCATCGCTTGAGTGCGGATAGAGTCAATGAGCTACTTGAGCTATTTCGCAGCTTAACGGTCAAACAACGCGAAGATTTACCGGGCTTGAGTCGTGACCGAGCCGATTTGATTTTGGCGGGGACGGCGATTTTGGCGGAAGTGATGCGGCGTGGTAAGTTTAGTCAAATCACGATTAGTGGTCAAGGGCTGCGTGAAGGGTTGTTTTTTGAACACTTTATGCGGGGTACGAGCCCGATAATTCCCGATATTCGCAGTTTTAGTGTGACTAATTTGGCACGCATGTATCACTACGAAGCGGTGCATTCTGCCAAAGTGCGTGATTTAGCGCTTTCGATGTTTGATCAATTGCTGCCCATGCACGGCTATGATTTGTGGGCGCGTGAGTTGTTGGGACATGCGGCGATTTTGCACGATATCGGCAATGCGGTGAATTATTATGACCATCATAAGCACGGGGCGTATTTGGTGGTTAATAGTTCGATGCAGGGGTTCAGTCATCGCGAAGTGGCGATTTTGGCGTTGTTGGTACGTTATCACCGCAAGGGTGAAGTATCAGTTGATCATTATCAACAAGTATTATTCCCAGGTGATGGTGAGCTTGTGGCCAAAATGGCGGCGATTTTGCGTCTCGCCGAATTCCTTGAGCGCCGCAAAAACCAAGTGATTCAAGATATTACCGTCGAAATAGGCAAGATTGTGCGGATTGTGACCCACGCCGCCGGTGACACCACCGTCGAAGTGTGGGACGCCAATCGAGCGGCAGGGTTGTTTCGCAAGGCTTTTGGCTGCGAAGTCGATATCGTGTAGGGTGCCATACATACACCGCATCGTGCTCCCTAGCGGAGTGCGATGCGGTGTTTTTTGTTTTGTTGATGAAATTATTGGGGTAAATTGGTGTTTTCGGGAGTGAGCACTTCGCGGGAGCGGCCTTCGTCGGCGGGACCGACAATGCCTTGTTGCTCGAGCATATCGATGAGTTGCGAGGCTTTGCTATAGCCGATACGCAGGCGACGCTGGAGGAGCGATGCCGAGGCGCGACGGTGTTGTTGTACCAGCCGAATCGCTTCGGGGAGCAGCTCGTCTTGCTCGCCTTCCGACAAATATTCGGCGATGGGTTGCATGGCGGCCACCGGCTCGTCGCTATCTACCGGGTGTACTTGCGGTTCTTCGTCGGCATGGGGGACGGGCTCGCGGGGGTAGACAGGTAAGCGGTCTACTTTGGTTAACTCTGGTTGCAGATCGTGGTTCGTGGCGGCTGGTACCACCTGACTGGTCGGCGCGGGTGCAGTCGCCGGTGCTGAGGTGGTTGTTGGTGCCGATTGATCGGCCACGTCTTCGGGTGGTTTGGCGGTGCGCCAGAAGCGTACGATTTTTTCGACTTCGTCGTCGGTGAGGTAGGTGCCTTGGATACGCATGGTACGGGGCGAATCGGCGGCGGTAAAGAGCATGTCACCACGCCCGAGCAATTGTTCGGCGCCGGGTTGGTCAAGGATAACGCGTGAGTCGATTTGCGACGTTACGGCAAAGGCGATACGTGAAGGGAAGTTGGCTTTGATGAGACCAGTCACCACATCGACCGAAGGGCGTTGGGTGGCGATGATGAGGTGGATGCCGGTGGCGCGAGCCATTTGAGCCAAGCGACAAATCAAGGTTTCGACGTCATCGGGGGCCATCATCATCAAGTCGGCCAATTCGTCGATGATGATAACGATGTAGGGCATTGCTTCGAGGTCGGTACGCTCACGGGCCATGGCACGGTAGCTATCGAGGTTTCGCACGCCGATTTTGGCAAACAATTTGTAGCGCCGTTCCATTTCACGCACGGCCCATTTGAGGGTGGGCACGACGCGCTCGACTTCGGTGACGACGGGTGACAACAAATGGGGAATGCCGTTGTAGCCCACCAACTCGACCCGTTTGGGGTCAACCATGATGAACTTGAGATCGTCGGGGGTGTGGCGCATCAACAAGGCACAGACGAAACAATTGATGGCGACGGATTTACCGCTACCGGTACTCCCGGCGACGAGCAAGTGGGGCATGCGTTCCATGCCGGCAATGATGGGTGAACCCGAGACGTCTTTGCCCAATGGCAAGCGCAACTTGCCTTTGGAACGGACAAATTCGTCGCTTTCGACGATATCACGCAAGGCCACCGTCGAAATCGACGAATTGGGGATTTCGATACCCACCACCGATTTGCCGGGGATGGGGGCTTCGATACGGATTGATGGGGCTGCCAGTGCCAACGCCAAATCTTTGTCGAGGGTGGTGATTTTGTTGACTTTGACTCCCACGGCGGGTTGTAATTCGTATTGGGTGACGGCAGGGCCGACATTGATGTTGACGACCCGCGCTTCGACTTTGAAGCTAGCCAGGGTTTCTTCGATGAGGCGGGATTTGGTGCGATGTTCTTCGTCACTAATCGGTGCTTCGACAGAATAGCGCAGATAGTCGACGGGAGGCATTGGCCAGGCCCGGTAGGCGTTGCCTGCCTCGAAGCCTTCAAGCGCGCCTTGGACCACAGACGTGTTGGTGCTGATAGGTTTGGCATTGACCGGAATGACTGGGCGTTGTTGTGATTGGAGCAACATTTCGTCGAGGATGTCCATTTGGGCTTCTTCTTCGACGGCTTTGGTTACGCGCTTGGGTTTGGCCGGTTCTTTGACTTTGGCTGGTTCTTTGGCTTTGACCGGCTCGACGGGGGCAGGTAGCGGTGGTGCGACCAGTTCGGCATCGCTGCGGAAGCGGGCTTTGCTCTTGCGCTCGGCAATCGGCGTCACAATGCTGTCGGTGAGACTGGTGTAATTGAGTGAGGGGTCACTATAGCGTTTGGTGCGGGGGTCGTTGGGCTCGCCCCGTAAACGAATCCAGGTAAGGACAAAAAAATACCGCAATCCTGCGACGATTTGGACTAAAGTGACATCGAACGCCAGCATGATACCGGCAAGGGCAAACACGCTGGTGATGGCAAAACTCGCTGGGCGGCCGATGGCATTGCTAAAAATCGCCAACAGCACATAGCCGATAATCCCGCCCCCTTGGCCTTGTTGGTCGGCATAGCCTTGGCGGGGAGCGATACCAAATTCAAGTAACATCAACAGAGCGAGTACCACCACAACGGTACCGATGATTTGGGTGGGGTGGAGTGGATTTTTGTCGTTTTGGCCACTTTGAAAAAGCGCAATTCCCAGTACACCCACAACCAACGGTACGACGAGTGCACCCCAGCCCAGCAGTTTTTCAATAAATAATTTCCAACCGCCGCCGAGCTGGCCGGTAATTCCCGTCAAATAAAAAATAATGGTGACGCCGGCTATTGCAATTAACGCCAACGCAAATAATTCGCGTTGGTGTTCAGGGCGAAGCGACACGGCGCTTTTGCGTTTGGCACGGCGACCACTGCCGCGTGTTTGACTTGATTTGCTTTTGGTCATGTCAGGCCCTCACCCATTGGTAATGTATGACAGATGATAGTAGGTTGTGCGTAGTATAGCACATACGTGTTATCGTGCTTTTGGGATTGGCACGCAGGGCAAAAGAGGCTTGACGCGCAGGGCAAAAGAGGCTTGACGCAAGCGTCAAGGCATTTT
>DBCF01000269.1 GCA_002292925.1 Roseiflexaceae bacterium UBA965
TACTCAGTGTGGGATTTTGTCATCGCTACCAGCCCCACGTCGAAGTCATGAAAGCACAAATCGAGGCTGGTACAATTGGTGAAGTCATCATGTTCCGTAATCGCTTTGCCGGACACATGCCCAATGTCGAACAACGCTGGTTTAGCGACCCGGCGCTCGCGGGGGGCGGAGTCATAGTTGACACCTGCGTCCATTCTGTCGATATGTTCCGCAATTTAATCGGTGATGTCGCGCGCGTACAAGCGAGTGCTGTCACCCGCACGACGCCACTCGGACCAGCATTACAAGTCGAAGACACGGCAGTCATCACCCTCACCAGCACGAGTGGCGTCATCGGCGTCATCGAAGCAAGCTGGCGCACCCCTCCCGGAGAATGGGTAGTGAGCGTGTTTGGTACCGCTGGGAGCATGTCGCTCGACTACGATACCATGCAACTCTGGCATTGCGATGCCCATGGGCACAAACAACAACTTGCCGTGCCCGAGGGCGACCGTTTCGTCAATGAAGTGGCCCATTTTGCGGCCTGTGTACGTTACAATACAACCCCGCGGGTGAGCATGGCCGATGGGCGCGCCGCCTGTGATATTTTGGTACGAGCCATGCGTAGTGCCCAACGTGAGGAATAAATGCAACTACCACGAATAATGATGCTGCTTGCCATTGCACTCGTATTGGGTGCCTGTCAAGCATCATTGCCAAATGCCCTACAACCTGATGGCACCAATCCCGACTACCCTAGTCCTGGGACGCCAATAACCCTCGCCAATAACCCAGCCTACCCAGACCCCAACGCTACCCCCAGCCTTGACCCAGCCTATCCGACCCCCGCAGAGCTCCCCACTGCCGAACCCGCCCAACCCGTTGCCCCACCAGAAAATCCAATGCCGGTAAATACCGACATGCCTCAATTAAGTCAAGGGGCCAATTTACAACAACCCGGTGAATATGTCGTCAAAATTATTTCTGTCAGTACCGGCAATCAGCTCATAGTCAGCAATGACACCAGTGAACAAATGGTTACGTTGGTCGGGATTATTACAGTAGACCCAACCGAACAAGGCGACTGTGCAAATTTGTCTAGAGATCGTTTGACATTGTTGACCGCAAACCCGACTGCCACGTACACCTTGACCGTCATCCAACCAGACCCCAATGATCCCAGCATCGTTATCGGCAAACTTGTGCGCCACGACACCATCGATTTGGGATTAGATCTCGTAGCGTCTGGGCTGGCACTCCTCAATAGCGAACAATTTGCTGGTCGTGAAAACTATATTGCGCTCGTAGCAGCTGCCAAAGCCGAAAACCTCGGGCGCTGGAACGAGCCGTGTAAATTTAGTGACGCCATCATCGGCACCCAACAAGCCTAACAGCAGGTAATACCGACACAAACATCCCCTGTACGAAAAGTACAGGGGATTTGTAATAGCCACCATGTGCTGGTTATTTTTGACGTAAAACCATCAACTTCCACCAGAGTTGGACGAGTTGCACTAACGTACGCCAAATCCGTGGGAAGTTGAAAAACTGGCTTTGCCCATACGTACGATGAAAGTGATGCACCGGCACTTCGGCAAAATGCTTCCCGGCGTCTTGGAGTTTTTTGACGAGCTCCAAACAAATCGTCCCGCTATCTGACTCAAGTACCACGTCACGCATGGCACTGCGCCGAATCAAGCGGAAGTCGCAGTCGACATCACGGAGCTTGAAACCAAACAAAAACTTCACTGTGTGATGATAGACCCGCCCTATGATTTTGCGATGAAACGGGTCACTACGGTCGATTTTGTAGCCGTTGACCACATCGATATCGTCACGCAATGCGCCCAACAATAAACGGATTTCGCGGGGGTCGTATTGGGCATCACCATCGGTATAAAAAATAAAATCTTTCTCACAAGCAGCAAACCCGGCCCGTAAGGCACCACCATAACCCAACGGTTCGGCATGTGCTTGATAACGAAAGTGCGTATATTGCTCAGCGAGCTCTTTGAGCACCGCAACCGTATAATCCGTACTGCCATTTTCGATGACAATCACTTCATAATCATCACTCACTTCGGCTAGTGTCTGCAACGTGGTAACCACCAAGCTTCCAATTGTTCCCCCATCGTTGTAGGCAGGAAAGAATGCCGAAATACTCGGACGATTACTAGTCATGACAATGCCACTCCGTCAAAGAGCTACGCTACCCCGTAGCCGGTATTTTACTTTTAATAGTATACACGTAAATATCTAGATATGGCGTTACGAATTTCGGCGCGAATGCCTGCGCCATCGCTGTGGTATGATAGCCACAGATAGTCCAACAACGAGAAAACCGCAATGACACTGGATATTTTGCAATTGCTCCGGCGTGACATCGCCACGTTTGCGCCGTATAGCCCGATTGTACCGCTCGACATCCTCGCGCAACAACTGGGATTCCAGCGGGACCAACTCATCAAACTCGATGCCAACGAAAACCCCTACGGTCCTACTGCCGCTACCCGCGCCGCCCTCGCCACCCTCACCACCCCCGAAGGTGCCCGTGACATGGTGGCACTCTACCCCGACCCCGACAATACTGCGCTCCGTACCGCTATCTCCCAACACCTCGGTCAATCAATCGAGCGCATTATCTGTGGCAATGGTTCAGACGAGCTGATTGACCTGCTGTTGCGGGCTACCATTAGTCCGGGCGATGCCGTGATTGACGTTACCCCTTCGTTTGGCATGTATGCCTATGGCACACAATTATGTCAAGGAAAGGTTGTCGACGTCCCCCGTGATCACAATTTTGATATCGACATTGATGCGATTCGGGCGGCCATCACCACCCACCACGCCAAAATCATCTTTTTGGCGGCGCCCAACAATCCCACCGGCAACCCGTTGCGCCGCGACGAGCTCGTCGCGTTGCTTGATTTGCCCTTGATTGTCGTTGCCGACGAAGCCTATGCCGAATTCAGTGGCATCACCTACCTCGATTTAATCGACGACCACCCCAATCTGGTCGTGCTACGCACCTTTAGTAAATGGGCCGGTCTGGCTGGGTTGCGGGTCGGCTATGGCGTCATGCACGAATCACTCGCCACCCAGCTCCGCAAAGTCAAGCAGCCCTATACGGTCAACGTCGCCGCCGAGGTAGCAGCCACCGCTGCTGTCCATGATTTTGCGACTATGGCACCTATCTTGACCAAAATCACCCAAGACCGCGATGCCTTGGTCGACGCATTAACCGCCATGGGCTGTAGTGTCTACCCCAGTGTGGCTAATTTTTTGCTGGTCAAAACACCAGTTGCAGCCAGTCATGTGCGAGATGTGTTGCGCAAAAACGGGATATTAATCCGCTATTTTGCCAAGCCACGCCTCAATGACGCCATCCGAATTAGTGTCGGTACCCCTAGTCAACACGAACGTTTGCTCGACGTATTACAACAGACATTTTCTGCATAAACACGAAGGACCACACTCATGTCCAACGAAGACTTGCGCAGTCTACGCGATTTTGCTACCGAGTTAGCCTGGAATGCCGGGCGCGTGACGTTGCGCCACTTCCAAACCAATTTTGTCGCCGAAATCAAAGCCGACAATTCACCCGTCACCATTGCCGACCGTGAATCAGAGCGCTTGATGCGCCAAATGATCGAAGAGCGCTACCCCCACCATAGCATCCTCGGTGAAGAAGAAGGCGAAACCCGCCCCGGCGCCAGCTTCCGCTGGATTATTGACCCCATTGACGGCACCAAAACCTTTGTGGCCGGCGTGCCCATGTACACCGTGCTGGTGGGGCTCGAGCGCGACGGCGTACCCGTCGTCGGTGCCGTGGCCTGCCCACCTACGGGCGAAATGGTCACTGCAGCCTTAGGCGAAGGGTGTTTGTGGAATGGGCGTGCAGCCCGCGTCAGCCAAACTGCCACCCTCAACGAAGC
>DBCF01000075.1:0-4979 GCA_002292925.1 Roseiflexaceae bacterium UBA965
CGTGCGATTGGGCGCTGGCAAATCGTGATTTGGACGAGTAGCAAGGCCGACTATCTGCCGGCACAGCGGTTTTATAGCCAGATGCAATGTACCTTGGTTGCGCAGATTGCTGATTATTATGCCGTTGCTGATGATTTGTGTATTTATGTGCGGCGGTTGGTGCCATAATCTGTCTTTGTGCGTTGAATTGAAAGGGCTGGTATGAATGCTCCATATGCGGTCGTAGTACTCCAAACTGATCGATTTGTGCATCATGACGATGGCACGTTTATTACGCCGAATGAAACGACCGAAATAGTGGACTGTTTGCGTGCCCAAGGCTTGACCGTCGCAATCGAGACGGTCGTTGCATGCGACATGTCTGGCGCATTGGCGCCATACGCACCCGATCAATGGCTGGTATTGAACTTCTGTGAAGACTGGAATGGCGACGGGATGGATTACGCCACCCCCGCCCAACTAATCGCAGATTTAGGCTTTGTCTATACGGGGTGCCCGGCCGATGCATTGCAACGGAGTCAATTTAAAGACGAAACAAAACGCTACTTGATTGCACAAAATATACCGACCCCACACGCACTGATTTGTCATGAGGGTGTGGTGGGGGCATGGAATCACTTCCCAGCCATCGTCAAACCTGCCAGCCAACATTGCTCATTTGGTATTACGCGTGCTTCGGTGGTTGATACTCCTGCTATGTTGGCCGCTCAAGTCGCCGCCATGTACCAGCAATTTGGTGGAGTGGTCTTGGTCGAAGAATTTATCGATGGCATCGAGTTTAATGTCAGTCTGTGGGGCAATGGCGACATGATTCAGGTTTTGCCATTGAGTAGCATCGATTATTCACCTTTTGCCGATTATCACGACCGACTGTGTACCTATGACGGTAAGTGGAAGCCTGGTTCGTTTGATTATGAGACGCCAATTTGGGGATTTACTTACCAGCCTGATACCGCATTGCGCATGCGAATCCATGATGTGGCGATTGCCGCATTTCGTGCCATCGGCTTGCGCGATTATGGACGGGTTGATTTACGCGTCTATGACGGGGTACCATATGTATTCGACGTCAATGCCAACCCCGACATTACCAGGAGCGGCGGCATGTATCGGGCAGCGGCGCAATTGGGTATGGATTATGGGGCGTTTTTGCGACAGTTACTCGACTTGGCCTATGCCCGCAAAAATGATTCACAATAATCCCCATTATGCATCGCAAATTGATGCGTAATGGGGAGTGCAGGGTGGAGTTTTTTACGACAACGGTGTGGCTGGGGTAAAAATATCGTGTGCCAAGGTGGCTGCTTGATTGCGGATATCGGGGATGGCGATACATTCCCAGGCGTAGCCTTTGCGGGGCGGTCCCAGCGTCCACAGCCATGGAATGATTTGTTGATCCTGGTCACACAGATGCCCGTGGGCATCGACGGCGATGCCGAGGCGGATGTCGTCGGCCGCCACGATACCACGGTGGCGCAATGCTGCCACCAACGGGTTTTCAATCACGGCATAATCGCTGAGAGGGCCGGTACAGTTGATGACATAGGCGGCGCTCAGTGTGCTGGTGGTGTGGGTATGGCGTGGTTGGATGGTAAGACTGACAGTTGCGGCATGCTCGTGATAATCGACGATCCGCCCCGCGCCGATGGTCAACTGTGAGGTGGATGTAATCACTGCGGCGATTTGGGGGGCAATCCGATGGCGATAGATGTCCCAGTGAGCACGGATATGCCGCAGGAAGCGGCGTTTTTCGCGGAGCGACCAATGTATCCAGAGCTGTTGATTGTGGGGGCGCAACGAATCGATGACTGCTTGCCACGGGATGCCGGCAGCCTGGGCCTTGGCGACTTCGGTGCGGACCAGGCGCATTAAATCACGGACAGACCAGCCATAATGGTCACTGGTGATGAATGAGGGATAACTCTGGCGTGGTATGTGGGTTTGCGGTACATGCCCATGCCGTGAGAAAGCGGTAATTTTGCCACGGTGACCATGATTTTGTAGTGCCACAATCGTATCGACCATGGTTAAGCCACTGCCAATGATAATAATATCGTCATTGGTGGTTATTTTTGTGGCAATTGTGTGCCAATCATAGCCACTCAGCATTCGTTGCGGCGTTGGTGCCCAGCGTGCCAAGGGATTGGCGATGGGGGCATGCCCGAGTGCCAAAATGATATGATCGGCGCTGAATTGTTGACCATCGGCACAAATGACGACGCGGTTCGTCGGGTCAATGTCGCTGACTGTCGTTGCGATACACGTATAGTGGGCCTTGCTTTGACTGACGGCAATCGCCAACGTATCTTGCAAATACCGCGCATACCACGCCCGGGGCACAAATGCTTCGCCGTCGGGCTGGTGTTTGTGGCTGGTCAGCCATTCGACAAAATGATTTGGTTGGTCGGCATGCGCACTCATCTGGAGCGCGCGCACATTCAACAACAGTGACTCGTCGGTGGTGCTATAGGCTACGCCTGCACCGAGATTGGTCGAGCTATCGATGAGTGTGACCTGGTCACTTGCGTGGGCATTACGCAATATATATAATGCAGCAATTATTCCGGTTGCTCCACCGCCTACAATCGCAACATGCATTTGTGGCCTCACTTCCTTTGATTTTGTTTCTATTCTGTGCATTATAGTACAAAATTATATTAAATCAATAGAATTTTAGGTATTTTGTAGAATAGTGCTACGCAACAACCATACAATGCGGTTGTTGCGTAGTGTGAGAAAAATGTGGAATGAAGTAGCGCAGTTTGGCAGCAATAGCGATTATGGTGGTGTCGCTGTGGGGAGCGGTGGTCCATTGATCGTGGGAGTGCGGGTAATTAGCGCATTTGATTGCGGGGCGCCATAGATACGCAATTGCCCGGTACGCAGTGAAACGACGCTATTGGCATACGATGCAGTGATGGCGATTACATCATTCGGGATATTTGGTACGGTATAGCGTTTGAAAGTATTGTCACCCCAGCCGACGATTTTCCCTGTATTTGTGAGCGCTAATGAATAATTGAGTCCGGCTGCGATTGCGACGATATTGCGATCTTTGTTGTAAGGGACCGAGATTTGATTGTAGCGATTGTTCCCCCAGCCGACCACGGTACCATCGTCTTTGAGTGCAAGTGCATGGTCTTCGCCTACACTGATTGCAATGACATTGGTGAGATTACTAGGTACGATCATTGCCGAATAAAGACTACCGCCCCATCCGATAACGGTGCCGTCTGATTTGAGTGCGAGTGAATAATCACCGCCAGCAGAAATAGCGATAACATTGGTGACGGTTGCCGGCACGTCAATTTGGTGGTAATTATTGCGTCCCCATGCGATGACACTGCCATCTGTTTTGAGTGCGATGATGTGAGATGTTCCCGCATCAACGGCGATGACGTCTTGTAATGCCTCGTTGGGTAAATCGGTTACAGTATATCGCGATGAACCCCATACGTGTACGCGTTGATATTGATCCACTGCCACCGAAAACGTTGGTCCTGTGGCAATATCGATAAAATATTGATTTTGCAAGTAGGTGGGAATAACAGATTCACCATGTTTGGCATTGCCCCATGAAATTAATGTTCCATCTGCTTTGAGTCCTAACCCAAAAGAAGATCCCATCGAGATTTTTTTAATGGCATAGGGGAGCAGTGTTGGTGTAATTGATGGCGTCAGTGTAATGGTATTGGTGCTGGTATAAGAGGGCGTGCGCGTGAGTGTTTTGGTGCGGCTAGAAGTGCGAGTATTTGAAGGTGTGTGTGTGAATGTTTTGGTACGGGTATTTGAAGGTGTGCGCGTGAATGTTTTGGTGCGGGTATTTGAAGGTGTGCGTGTGAATGTTTTGGTGCGGGTATATGAGGGCGTTATTGATGATGTCATGGTTGCAGTCATTGATGGCGTTGGAGTTTCGGTGATATAACGCACCCCTTGGCCAGCGGCAGTGGTAGCAGCGACGGCGTCGAAGTTTGAGCCGTAGGGAATGACGACGGCAGTGTTGGTGCTCGTAGCTGTGCCGCCAAGCCCGTTGGTAGTGGGGGTTTCGGTGATATAACGCACCCCTNNGCTAGTGTGGGCGTTTCAGTGATAAAACGTAATCCCTGACCGGCAGCTGTTGTGGCGGCGACTGGATCAATATTTGAACCGTATGGAATAACGGCAGCCGTATTGGTTGCGGTGACGGTACGAGTTGCTGTTGCTGTCGTTGAGGCAGTTCCAATAGAGATAGATGTGGCAGTGATGAAATAAAGTCCATTTGCGGCTGCTGCTGTTGCAATAATTGGATCAATACTGCTTCCATAGGGCACAATAACGGCAGTGTTGGTTGGTGCAATCGTTATCGTTGCTGTTTGGGTATGTGTAGGTGATGGCGATGGCGATGGCGTCATTGTCATAAACCGGATCCCGTTGTTGGCTGCAGATGTTGCCAAAATCGGATCAATGTTACTGCCATACGGCACGATTAATGCGGTGTTTGTGGCAGTGATCGCTGATGTCGTGTTTGTCGCTGATGCCGTGGTAGTGGCAGTCTTTATAGGGGTCGCGGTGTTGGTGGGCGTCGCTGTGCGAGTAGGCGTGGATGTATCGGTATTTGTGGTGGTAGGAGTTGCAGTATTGGTGGATGTGGCGGTATTGGTGGGAGTCGCGGTGCGCGTCGGCGTGTTGGTAATGGTCGGCGTGTTAGTCGCAGTGGGGGCGAGATTGGTGATGGAGTAGATGACCCCGTCATCTTTGAATGAACCATCACAGGTTGGGTCGGCAAACTTCCAATTGGTGCTGGCACCTTCGTCGCCTTCGGGCAGCAAGACGAAATGCGCCCACTCTGTTGATTCATTGACTTGGTCATAAATGTAGCTGACGGGAATGGTGAGTCCGCCACTATTGAGGCTGGGATTAATCCCGCCATCATAATCACCGACAGGCACGGTAATCAACCAAAGGTCACTGCCACTGACATGTGAGACACTGCCGTTCCC
>DBCF01000075.1:5051-5289 GCA_002292925.1 Roseiflexaceae bacterium UBA965
CGGATGGCAATGATAGTATTGGCACCGACACGGCCATTGATGCGGATATTGAGTGACGTTGGTGCGCTACCTTCACTGGCACTTTGATCACGACTTGATCCCATGTCAATGTAGGGGTCTAAGCCTAACGAGACTGAGTCGAGGGCATTCCCTGCAGCTGCACTCGTACCTGAAATTGATACAAAACCAATGTTAAATACCCCGTTCCATCCGGTACTTGGGAGGGTGTGACTACCAG
>DBCF01000114.1:0-2124 GCA_002292925.1 Roseiflexaceae bacterium UBA965
AGACCAATGTCATCTACCAAAACCATCCTCATTATTGATGATGATCAACAAATTCGTGAAATTAGCGCAGAATATTTACGCCACAATGGGTTCGACGTGAGCACTGCAGCCGATGGGGTAGAGGCATTACAGTTATGTATTACTCAGAATTTTGATTGTATCCTGCTTGATCTCATGATGCCCAATATGGATGGTGCCACGTTCATGTCCGCCTTCCGGGCCACCAAGAACACTCCTATCATCATTAGTTCGGCGCGGATTAGCGAAGACGACAAAGTCCACTTCCTCGAAATCGGCGCCGATGATTATCTCATAAAGCCAACGAATCTACGCGAACTAGTGGCACGTATCAATGCCGTGATTCGCCGTACCACCCAAACCAACGATGTTTCGTTTACAAGTGAGACCTTGCGAATCAACCCGAGCAACCGTAGTGCCATCGTCTATGGCAAAACCGTTTCGTTAACGCATACCGAATACTTGGTGTTGGCGACACTCATCGCCCAAAAAGGCCAAACGGTGAGTCGCTACGATCTCGTCAATACCGTGTTCCAAGATACGTCAATGTTTAGTAATTACCGTACCATTGATGTGCATGTCTATAATCTCCGCAAAAAAATCGAACGCGATGTCAACAATCCTGAATTCATTTTCACGGTATATGGCGCTGGTTATATGTGCAAAGCATAGTCATAAGGGAATGTTGTGTATACCTTAGCCAAAAAATTGAATTCACTCCAAAGTCGCGTCATTGTATGGATTTTGATTGCCGTGGTCCCAATACTCGTGTTGACTTCAATTTGGGTTTATCTCTTCCTAAATTATTTTTATAGTCATTATGCGATTACCCCATTAGGAGCTGATGCTGTACCACAATCAATCAGTTCTACACAGCCCTTAGTACGCGAAACACTCATCGCGTGGGGAATTTTATTAGGGATTGTTAGTGTCTATATAGTTATTTTCTATGTTTTTGCACAAAAACGCATGCAACAACTATTACTCCGCTTTAATCCCAACACAATGATGCCCAATGATATCCAATCATCAAAAAACAATCTGGACTTACCCGCAGATGTACTCCAAGTTATTAATTCTATTGCAAATCTCAACACCGAAACCGAACAAAAACTCAACCAATATCAACAAATTAACGCAAATATGACCCATGAATTACGTAGTCCACTCCATACTATTGGGTTGACCATCGAAAGCATCCGTGAAGGTCTCATCGCCCCCACCCCACAAATGTTTGCGATTTTGTATAACGAAGTCCAGCGCATCCATCGGCTCGTCGAAGATATGCGTACATTATCGCTCTTGGACATCAACAAATTCCCACTCTACCGCCAACCAACGCCATTACACGACATCGTGCACCATGTAGTCATCACCAAATCAATCCTGGCCCAACAAAACGACATTCAGATCGCCGCCACTGCGCTACCACCAACCACACTATCGATTGATCCTGATAGGATCATGCAAGTACTCGCAAATATTCTCGATAATGCTATCCGCCATAGCGCACCAGGTGATACGATTTCGCTTCAATATGCGGTTCAATCAGACACTGTCACTATCCACATATGCGATACCGGCACGGGGATTACCGCGAGTGATATCCCCTTTCTGTTTACCCGGTTTTATCGAGGCACGACCCCCAAAGGCCACGGATCTGGGCTCGGCTTAGCGATTGCCCATGCCATCATCACCGCACATAGTGGCAACATCACTATCAAGTCAGTCGTCGATCACGGCACCACCGTCAGCATCCAGCTACCGCGTGAATATGCTGAATCGCAAAGTTCTGCATAAAACCACTATTAAAAAACCCGCTTTCCATTATCACTATCAGCATCAGACACCACTATTTTTGACAAAATAGGCGACATTTCGTAGATAAAACAGATTAAATGAGTTTTCGATTTCGCCAAATAAATAAAGTTGTTGATTCGATGAGTGCGTGATAGAATAGCGCTAGATTGCTGATGGACAGTAGCCAAAGTCATTAAATCACCTGTATGACAGGGTTATTACACAACGAAGTGAGTGATATCATGGGCGATAGTGCACGCATCTGGAGCGAAGTCGTGGCGATTCCCACCTACGGGATTGGCGAGC
>DBCF01000114.1:2140-3961 GCA_002292925.1 Roseiflexaceae bacterium UBA965
GAGCCACTCAAGCAGCCGTTGTTTTTGCATCAACGAGTCTATCAAGGGAGTAGCGGCGTTGTTTATCCCTACCCAGTGATTGACCGTGTCTTTGACGAAAAAAGGGACCAAAACTATACCGCCGTATTTCTCGAAAATCAGTACCTCAAGATTATGATTTTGCCCGAATTGGGTGGGCGCGTCCAAATGGCCCTCGACAAAACCAACAACTACCACTTCGTCTATTACAACCAAGTCATCAAACCCGCCTTGGTGGGGTTGACGGGGCCGTGGATTTCAGGAGGGATCGAGTTCAACTGGCCGCAACACCACCGCCCTAGCACTTTTTTGCCCGTAGACTGGCGCATCGTCACCAATGACGACGGCAGTGTGACCTTGTGGTGTAGCGAAGTCGAGCAGATGTTTTTTACCAAGGGGATGCATAGCTTTACGTTGCACCCCGACAAAGCGGTGCTCCAGATTGATGTGCAACTGAGCAATCGTACCAGCGAACCCCAGACGTTTTTGTGGTGGGCCAATCCGGCGGTGCATGTCAACGACGAATACCAATCGGTCTTCCCCCCCGATGTGCATGCGGTGATGGATCATGGCAAGCGTGACGTCAGCGAATTCCCCATCGCTAAAGGAACGTATTACAAAGTCGATTATGCCCCGGGTACCGATATTTCGCGCTACAAAAACATCCCTGTGCCCACATCGTACATGGCCTATCATTCCGATTATGATTTCGTGGGCAACTACGATCATTCACGCCACGCCGGCATGATGCATGTAGCCAACCATCATCTGGTGCCCGGCAAAAAACAATGGACGTGGGGCAATAGTGATTTTGGGCAAATGTGGGACCGTCAGCTGACCGACGAAGACGGGCCGTACATTGAATTGATGTGTGGCGCATTCACCGACAACCAGCCCGATTTTTCGTGGTTGATGCCCGGCGAAGAAAAACGCTTCCAACAAAACTTCATGCCCTACAAAAACATCGGGCCCGCCAGCAACGCGAACACCGATGCCGTCGTCCATCTGCATGTGACCCAAGACGTCGCCCAGGTAGGAGTATACGTCTCGAGCCCCGTCAATTGTCGCGTCACCTTGCACCACAAAGGCAATCTGCTGTGGCAACGCGAATTGCCGTTGTCCCCCACGATTACCTTGAGCGAGCAAGTGCCGTTGCCAGCAGACATCGCTGACCACGAATTGACCCTGCGGGTCACCAATCGAGCCAACGAGCAGGAGCTCATCAGTTATACGCCGCCCCGTGAACGGAGTGGTGAGATCCCGGCACCAGCCACCCCTGCCGCCAATCCCAGCGAGATTACCAGCATCGACGAATTGTTTCTCAATGGGTTGCACCTCGAGCAATATCGCCACGCCACCTACCACCCCGAAGATTACTACATGGAAGCGTTGCGGCGCGACCCTCACGACAGTCGCTGCAACAACGCCATGGGGTTGTTGTTGTTGCGCCGAGGCGATTTCGCCGCAGCCGAGCAGTTTTTCCGGCGCGCCATCAGCCGCCTGACGAGCCGCAACCCCAACCCCTACGATGGCGAGGCCTATTACAACCTCGGGTTAGCGTTACGCTATCAATCTCGCCTCGACGAGGCTTTTGATGCGTTTTTTAAAGCGACCTGGAATGCGGCGTGGCAAGATTCGGCCTTTTTTGAGCTGGCCTGTATTGCGGGGTGCCAACAACGATTACCCCAAGCACTCGACTTGGCCCGCCAAGCCTTGCGCCGCAATTGGAGCCACCACCGCGCCCGCTTCGTCGAAATCAGCCTACTGCGCCGGCTCGGGCGCCGTGATGAGGCGATTGCGAGC
>DBCF01000274.1 GCA_002292925.1 Roseiflexaceae bacterium UBA965
ACCCATTGGCTAAAGGCACTGGGCGGGTCAATTCCCATCGGTACTTCGGTAATCAGCCAACGGGTAGTGGCGCCCTCGAGGCGCGTGCTGCGCACACGGATTTTGCGGTGCAAGCCAAAGGCTCGCTCGGCAGGGTCGACGGCGATACCTGCTTCTTGGTTGAGGCGTTCTTCGTTGAGTTCGTTGCCGCTACTTTGGTTATACATTAGCGAGCCTTCGGTGCCGTGGGCTTCGATGGTAAAGGGGGCGTAGCGGGTGGTAAAGCTGGTTTCGGCGATCCCGATGGCCCCATTGGGGTAGCGCAACGAGATTGCGGCGTTGTCTTCGAGGGCCCGTCCGGTGTGCCAACCATAACTGGCGCTGACGCTGGCGGGGCGGCCCAGCAAGTAGCGTGTCAAATAGACGGGGTGACAGAGGTCGGTAAGTACGCCACCGATGGCTTCTGATGACTCAAAAAAACGCTCAACCAGCCAGCCATTGGGGGCGGCGGGGGTGCGTAAGGCGCCGTTGTGCGAGTCGCGCACGCGCACGAGGGTCAATTCACCCAAGGCGCCGCTGTCGATGATTTCTTTGATGGCAATGGTGGCGGCGTGATAGCGCCGGAACATGTTGACCATAAAGGTGATGTTGGCTTGTTTGGTGGCGGCTACGATGGAATTGGCTTCGTGCAAGGTGGCGGCAATGACTTTTTCGGTGAAGATATGCTTGCCCGCTTGTGATGCCGCCAACATGATTTCGTGGTGCATGGCGGTGGGGGTGGTGACGATGACGCCGTTGATGCTGGCATCGCTCCAAACCTGATTGATATCGGCGATAAAGGGCACGCTGTATTGGCTGGCGGCGGCTTGACCGCGGGCCACATCGTGATCCCAAATACCAACTAACTCGACATCGGGGTGATTGAGGGCTTCTTGGGTGTAGTCTTTGGCGTGCACATGCCAAAAACTGAGGACGACAACACGAATCATCTGCGTGGCCTTTCGTTGTATGCTCTGCGCAGATTATACACCCTCACGAAGGAGGAAGTATGAAGTTGGAAGGAGGAAGTTGGGGCGAATTATGCCGGCGAATTCATTCGCCGCTATTCGCCCTTAAGGAGGAAGTATGAAAATTGAAAATGACTCCGTGTCTCTGCGTGAGACAAATGGCATATCATGCAGATTGCCATGTATCTGTCGTGCGTATCCTGTGCGAGACAATAACCACCATGTACAATCATCATATGCAACTTGCTATTTTTGCGAAAACATTTGCTGGCCCGACACTCGCCGACATCCTGACTGCCGTCAGGGCCGCGGGGGTCGCCGCCGTGCAATTTAACCTGAGCTGCGTCGGTTTGCCCACCTTGCCGGTACACCTTGATGACGCACAATGCGCGACCATCCGGGCCATATTTGCGGCGCACGGGGTGCATATGGTGGCGCTATCGGCGACGGGTAATCTGATTCATCCCGATATGGCAGTGCGAACCCAGATTATTGCCCGTATTGCCCAGTTGATTCCTCGCTGCGTCGATTTGGGTGTCGATACTGTCACTATTTCAACGGGCACGTGCGATCCCGACGATTTGTGGCGCGCCCACCCGGCCAACACCACCCAAGCGAGCTGGGACGCCATGGTGACGGCAGTGCGGGCGGTGGTGGGTGTGGCAGCGTGCCATGGCGTGATAGTCGCGTTTGAACCCGAGCCAGGCAATGTGGTACAGACAGTCCAACAGGCACGCATGTTGCTCGACCAAATCAGCTCACCATTCCTCAAGGTGGTGCTCGATGTGGCCAATCTACTTACCCCTGCGACGGTTGCTCACCAACGCACTATCATCGCCGAGGCCATCCAGTTGTTGGGTAGCGACATCGCCGTTGTGCATGCCAAAGAATTGGGACGCGATGGCCAGGTGGGTGGGGTGCCAGCTGGTAGTGGGGTGATTGATTTTGGCTATTTGTTGACGAAATTAGCAGCCATAAATTACACCGACCCCGTGGTGATTCATGGCCTTGACGCCAAAGATGCGCCCCGAGCGGTGGCGCATCTGCAACAATTGTTCGTTGGGTTGTCACCCACGGCGCAGGGAGTTTTTTTCAAGAAAAACACATGAACTACACGATATAGGCTAGCACCACCAAGAATACCAACACACCGGCAATAATCGCAATCACGGGGTAGGCGGTGGGGGCGGTCAGCGCGCGGAGGCCGTTGACTTCGGCGGCGCTTGCGGGCTCCGCATAGGGCTCGTATTGCGATACCACCATCATCACCGTCACAATGATAAATGCAATTAATGCCATGAACGGGATGTTGATAAAGCCCAGAATGTTGAAGTAATCGACGGTACAAGGCACACTGTTGAGGCAGGGCGGCGGGGGAAACCAGTCGGTTTTGATGAGCAAATAGTGATAGAGCGACACAAAAATCCCTACCACCGAGAAGGGCAAGGTGTAATGATGGAGCTCGTTGTTGCGCCGGAGCATCCCAATCGTCAAGATAACCGCCAACGGATACATCAAAATGCGCTGGTACCAACACAACAAACAAGGGGTAAAGTGCAATACTTCACTAAAAAAAAGACTGCCGCCCGTAGCTAGCCAGGCCGCCAGTAAGGCAATAGAACGGCTTGGACCGCCATAAATAGTGGTTGTCGGTGTATCTGTCATCATCGTCTACTTCTGTGTAAAAAAACCTACGGCTATTGTATCATTGAACAGAGCATTATTTACTACCTCGCGCCACCTGCACCCCGCACAATAAAGGACGACTATGACCATTGCCCTCGATACAGCCACATTGCTGGCGCAACTCACCCAGCTCGGCGCCATCGGCCACGATGCTAGCAGCGGTCGCACCCGGCTGGCCTTTAGCGATGCCGACAAACAAGGCCGTGATCAACTTGTGGCCTGGATGCAAGAACTTTCACTCGACATAAAAATAGACCACATCGGCAATATATTTGGTACGCTTGCCGGTAGTGACCCGGCGCTTGCCCCCCTGATGATTGGCTCGCACATCGACACCGTCATCAACGCCGGTATGTATGACGGCTGCTACGGGGTGTTGGCGGGCCTAGCGGTGCTACGGGCCTTGCGTCAGGCAGGGGTGACGCCGCGGCGGGCGATTACCGTGGTGGCCTTTAGTAACGAAGAAGGGGTGCGCTACCAGCCCGATATGATGGGCTCGTTGGTCTATGCGGGGGGCATCGATGTAGCGCAAATGTGGGATGTGGTCGGTACCGACGGTACGCGGCTGGGCGATGAACTGCGGCGGATTGGTTATGCCGGTGACTTGCGTCCTGGTGCCATCGTGCCCCACGCCTACCTCGAACTGCATATCGAGCAAGGGCCCTTGCTCGAAGCACAGGCGCTCCAAATAGGGGTGGTCGCCGATTTGCAGGGGATTTCTTGGCAACAGATTACCATCAACGGGGTGGCCAATCATGCCGGTACCACACCGTTGGCGATGCGCCATGATGCGGGGTGGGCTGCGGCCGAATTAATCACGCAGGTGCGGCGTATGGCGCTGGCGAGTGGCAGTACGTTGGCGACGGTGGGGGCGATCCAGTTTAGTCCCAATGCGATTAACGTCATCCCACAAACGGCGGTGTTGACCCTCGACATGCGCGATCCCGATGACCAAAAACTGAGTGCGGCCGAAGCCCACGTGGCAGCGCTGTTGCAGACAATTGCCGCCCAAGAAGGGGTGACGATTACCAGTCAGCAATTGGTGCGCTTCCCAGCGGTGCATTTTGATGACGCACTAGTGGCCGAAATCGCCCAAACGACAGCCGCACTCGGTTTTTCGCAACGCCAAATGACATCAGGGGCGGGGCACGATGCCCAGATGCTGGCGCGGATTGCCCCGGCGGCGATGATTTTTGTGCCAAGTCAGGCGGGGATTAGTCATAATCCGGCTGAATATACTAGTGATGCGGATTTGATTGCGGGTGCCACGGTGTTGTTGGCAGTGGTGCAACGGTTGAGTGTGTAGGGCTTATTTTTTGAATAAAAAGGATAGTAATCATGATTGTGCATAATTCACGAGTGACGGTGCAGGCCTACCCTGCCCCCCTGCAACAGATTCTTAGTATTGCGAGCGCCCAAGAAAGCCGGCGCTGGCTGGCATCGTGGGAACGTATCAGCCCTCAGCCGACTCCGTTGTACGAATTACCGGGCTTGGCGCAACAGTTGGGGGTGGCGCATATCGCCATCAAAGATGAGTCGGTGCGTTCGCCTTTGGCCAGCTTCAAAGCCCTCGGTGCCCCGATTGCGTTGGTGCGGTTGGTGCGTCGGCTATGGCCACAGCAGCAGTTTGATATGGCGACATTGTGGGCGGGGGGCTATGCGGCGTTGTTAGCTGACTTTACGGTGATTAGTGCTACCGATGGTAATCATGGCCGGGCCTTGGCGGCGGCGGCGCAGTCGCTGGGCTGTCGTTGTGTGATTGTCATCCATGCCAATGTGAGTATAGAACGTGAGCAGGCGATTGCGGCCTATGGGGCACAAATTATCCGGATTAGTGGCAACTATGATGATTCGGTAGTAGAATCGGCCCGCTTGGCGGCGGCGAATGGCTGGCACGTGGTGTCAGATACCTCGTACGCCGGCTACGAAATCATCCCCGGTGACGTGATGCAAGGCTATAGCATCATCGCTGACGAGGTGGTGGCGCAGACCCAGAGTCAGCCGACGGCGTGCCCGTATACGCACGTGTTTTTGCAGGGTGGGGTAGGTGGTTTTGCGGCGGGGATGGCTAGTTACCTGTGGGAATTCTTTGGACTTGTGCGGCCGCGGCTGATTGTAGTCGAGCCAGAGCAAGCCGATTGTTTGTATCAAAGTGCCATTGTGGGGGCACCGGCCAATGCCACGGGGAGTGTCGATTCGCTGATGGCGGGCTTGGCTTGTGGCGAGACGTCGCCGTTGGCGTGGCAGATTTTGCAACCCTGCATCGACGATTTTATGACGGTGAGTGATGAATCGGCAGCGCACGCCATGCGTTGCTTGGCGTACCCCACCGACCACGACATCCCGATTGTGTCGGGGGAATCAGGGGCGGCGGGGTTGGCCGGGTTGCAGACGGTGTTGGGTGATGTTGCGGTAGCACAATCGTTGGGAATTGATGCGACATCACGGATATTGTTGATTAGTACCGAGGGTGCCACGGCACCGAGTGTCTATCACGAATGTGTGGGGGAATCGGCCGATGCGGTCGTGGCGCGGCAACCGTAGGGGCGAATAAAAACGGCGGATGATGATGCGCTGGGATTCGCCCGTACTGGGGGTAGAGTTTGTTTGTCTCGCACAGAGGCCACAGCGGGCGTAGAGGCGTTTTGTTGATTTGAGCGCGCCGATGTATGCTTATCGATATGCGATGGCATAATTACCGATAAATATGCGCCAATGAGCCTTTGACATAGCTCATGATTTGGCGCAAATCACTGACGGGATTGCGGGCGGCATCGAGCTCAAACACGGCCCAGCCTTGGTAGTTGATGTCACGCAACAACCGCGCCCATGCCGGCCAATCAACCACCCCTTGGCCGACCGCCGCAAACCACTGTACTTGGGTGTCGTAGATTGATTCGTCGATGGGGATGTCGAGGGGGGCGGGGCCGGTGGCGTCCTTCCAATGGGTAATGACTACGCGGTCGCGGTGGCGCGCCACGATGTCGAGGGGGTTCGAGCCGGCTACCACAAATTGGGCGGTATCGGGGCAGAGGTGGACATAACTAGGGTCGGTATACAACATAAATAAATCGACATCGCGACTATTGCGGAACATACTAAAGGCCTCGGGGTGCAACGCCAATTTGACGCCCCGCTTGCGGGTCATGTAGCCGATGCGATTGAGGGCGTCGGCGATGGTTTGGGCACTCTGGGCATCGACAAATAACGGCTGATCAGCAAGTAGGCTTTTGCGCAATGGCAGCGATATTACCATGGTGTCGCTCTGGCAGGTTGCCAAAAACTCGGCATAATTATCGGCCATCTCTGTGAGGACTCCGTGGTCGTCCCGATTGGCAATGTCTGCGTAGCGATGGGTGCCGGGGATGCGGTTGGACAGATAGCCGCTACATAATGCGAGCTTGTGGCTGGCTAATGCGTCGGCAAAGCCGTGGGCTGATCCATAGGCAGCGATGGCACTCTGCCAATTACCGGGAGTAAAGGTGATTTCTATGCCGTCTAAACCGGCATCGTTGACGTCAGTCAAAATCCGTTCCCAAAAACGTAAGGGATCCCAGCCGTTGGTGGCTAATACTGCTTCGAGGTCGCTCATATCACCACTGCCACCCCAGTATTCGGGGGCATAAAACGTGACGAGGTCGGTGGCGAATTTGATGTTGTGGGGCATACAATCCTCATTGAATGATGTGCTGATGCTATGCTCAGTATACTCGTGATATTCCATTATTGGATTGAATTTATATTTTTTGTGCGTGATTATTGTGAGATATGATTGGTATTTTGTAAATAATTAATACCATGTCATTGTTTTGTAATCAATCGATTTTTATACAAAAAAAACATATAGACAGGGGGTTGTTGTATTGTGAAATTTCACAAATAAACTATTAAATTCAAATAATTTAATATTAAAAAATTGAAATATAGGCATTAGAATGCGAAAAAATAAAAAAACAACGATGTAATGTAGTATATGTAACTGTATTGTCATGTTTATTTCAACATGAAAGGGATATGATGAATGTGAGGAAAATGTCAAGGAAAAACTCAATACATGGGTCGATATAGTCGTGCGTTGATAAGTATCATACTGAGCTTGAGTCTATTCCATTGGGATGGGCTTCACCCTACGACTGCCGGTCGTGGGGGAGTTGCGTATGCGGCGATGCGTACGGATGTCAAACAAGTGAACCGTGCTCCGTTGGCGCTCGCTAATGAGACAAGTACTGTCGGTACGGTAGTAGTAACGCCGATACTGGTAGACAATAATGCACCCACAATAATGCCCAATCAAGGAAATACTGGTCAAGCGGTAATAACGGCGCTGCCTACAACAGCGATACCATTGCCATGTGATCCGAGTAATACTGCGACGATGACCCGCACAAGTGTCGCAATTACCTGTACGGTCACGCCAAGCGCGACGGCGACACGGTCATCAACAAACACCGCGACACGGTCACCAACAAACACCACGACACGGTCACCAGCAGTTCGTCAAGCAGTATCGATTACCCCAACGCCATCAATGACGTTGAGGGTCCGCAGTGTCACGCGGACAAATACAATTACACGTACGTCAACAATGACGCGCAC
>DBCF01000246.1 GCA_002292925.1 Roseiflexaceae bacterium UBA965
GCCAACCCCTGCCCACCCGAAGTGGGTTTGCGCATGGCCCGCTTGTGGGACGCCATCCAATTATCAGCCGCCAAAGGTGGTAGTGCCGTCAAAATCGGCTAAATCTTGTGGCAGCGCAAACGGGCGGGGTGACACAGGTCACCCCGCCCGTTTTTGTCTGTTTTTACAAGTACGTACGACCGCTATAGCCCAGACCGAATTCACGGTATAATTACGCCATTCGGATCGTATGTATTTATGGGATGCGCCATGACAATTCCACGGGTTATCACCATTGATGGACCAGCAGGGTCGGGCAAAAGTACACTCGGCGCCAATTTGGCAACGCAGTTAGGCTATATTTATTTTGATACAGGGATTATGTATCGGGCGTTGACGCTCGCCGTCATCGAGGCCCATTGTGACCCACACGATGCAGTCGCCGTCACGCAACTTGCCGAGCAAAGTCTAATTTCGGTACACGCCCCCACCCACGACGATGGTCGCCAATACACGATTATGCTCAATGGCCGTGATGTGACATGGGATATTCGCCAGCAATCGGTCGAAAAAACCGTCTCAATCGCAGCGGCGCACCCCACTGTCCGCCAGATTTTGCGTGCGCGCCAACGGGCGATTGGCTTGCAGGGAAATGTGGTGATGGTAGGGCGTGATATTGGCTCGATTGTCATCCCCGAAGCCCCCCTCAAAATATACCTCGATGTATCGATTGCCGAGCGGGCTCACCGCCGTGTCGCCGAATTAACCGCCCGCGGTGAGTCGATTGATGTGGTCCAACTGACCGAATCTATCCGTGTGCGTGACGAACGGGACCGTCACGTCATGCAGCCGGCCACAGACGCGGTGCATATTAATGGTGATACCGATACCCCAGCCCAAACGTTGGCATATGTCTTGCAATTGGTCGCCAACTGCCCTGCGCTACGCTAGGAGTACTCCATATGCGGCAACGAATTTTTGTTGGGTTATTGGTGCTGGCGTTGTGGTGGCTTACCCCCCTCACACCAGTAGTACACGCCCAAAGTCGCGTCGATATTATTGCCCGAGTAGGGTTCGTCAATACGTATAGCGTTGATGCAGTAACCCCCATCCAACTCACCATCAGCGGCGATGATCAAGATCGGTCAGTCGTTGTCGAATGGGTTATTACCAACGACACAGGGAGTCATGTGACATGGCAACGCGCCATCACCCTTGCCGCCCAAAGTAGCAAACAACTCACCTTTAATAGTGTTATCCCGGGCTATGCGCGGAGCATCATGGCGCGGGTGCGGGCCGACAATCAAATCATCGCCAGTACGATGATTAATGCCGAAGCCGCAGGCAGTCCACTCAATGTCGTGGTCGCAAGCGATATGAATCTGCTTGCAAACCTTAGTAGCACGCCGCTACCCGATGGGAGCACGCCGCTGATACGGATTATCACCCCCGATCAATTCCCTAGTGATGTCTCCAGCCTGCAAGGGATATATACACTCTTTATTGATGACCCAAGTCTCATCTCACCGGTGCAAACCAAGGCCATCATCCTTTGGATGAATTTGGGGGGGCGGGTCGTGCTTGCAGGGAATGCCACGGGTGAATGGGAGCCACTTGCCCCAATCCAAATCGACACCAACAAACCGCTATCTGCGGAATTACTCGCTGATATGCCCAAGTCATGGCCAAAAAACATCCAATTACCAGCAATCACCCCTCAGCCTGACGCCGTCGCACTCAGCGAACGAGCCCCATTGCTCTGGAGTCGGAGCATCGGGCGGGGTGAGTTATTCCAATCCGTAGTGCCCTTTGTGGCGACCCGGGGCTGGGATCAACAATCGTGGTATTGGCAACCGGTGGTGAGCCCAATCTACCCTACGTCAATGACCACTGTGGGCTTCCCACCCGCCGGTAGTGCCAATGATCCGCTCATGTACGGCATTAATATCCCTGCCCTCAATCATCCAGCACCCGGATTAATCTTTGGGTTAATCGTGCTGTATATCATCGTGATTGGGCCGATTACGTATCAAATCCTCAAGCGCCGGAATGCCCTCGATATGGCGTGGGTAACGATCCCCATCGTAGCCATCGTGGTCACGCTATCGCTGGCCGTCACGGGGTGGGTTGTGCGTGGCAACAATACATTGGTATACGCACTCACAACCATCCAACAACAGAGCGATGCCACGACGGCCTTTGCAGCCACCTCATTAGGCGTGTATACGCCATTTCGGGGGAACATCAATGTCACGAGTGCCCCCGGTACCTCATTGATGCCTCTTTATGACAATCAAAATCTTCCCATTGGGGTGGTACACGAGGCCGATGACACTAATAGCGCCAGCTATACCAGCGATATCGGCGATGTGCACTACTTCCAAAGTACGGCGACCATCCCTGCGCCGGTACAGCTCAGTCATCGTTTGGTGTATCGCAACGGCAGCCTCGATGGCGATGTGACCGTGACGGGCATGCCCCTCAGTGATGCCGTATTACTCCACGGAACGTTTAGTCAAGCGCTGGGGAATGTCGCCACCAGTACGCCAATCAAGGTGCATATCGACAGCAATAGTAGTTCATTCCCGTGTGATGCCCCCAATGACAGTCAAGCAACCTTTAACATATTGCGCATCTACGAGCAGGTCGCCGGACCGTGTGGTGCGGTCAATGCCTTACCCGAAAACCGGGTTGTGCTCTATGGCTGGAGCGACGTCCCCATCGCCCTCGCCAATGTGCGCGATCACACAGTCAGTGCGCAACGGCAATTAGTCATCGTAACCCTTACTATTCCTGTCACCCCATGAAGCCACACCCACTTGTCACCCAGTTACGCCACCACCCCGCCCTCACATCAGTACGCCGGGCGGTGGTAGCGGTGTCTGGTGGGCCAGATTCATTGGCGTTGCTCTATGCATTATGTGAACTTTACCCTGCCACAGCCCTCGCGGTATACCACCTCGACCATCAATTCCGCGGGGAGCAATCCGCAGCCGACGCCCAATTTGTGGCCACTACCGCCCAATCATTGGGGCTCACGGCCTGGATTGATGCGGCCGACATCCGCCAGGCAGCCCCTGATTACGCTAATCTGAGTGAGGCAGCCCGGGTAGTCCGCTACCGCCGACTCGCCCACTATGCGTTGCAAATCGACGCCGATATGGTGCTGGTGGCGCATACCCAAGACGACCAAGCCGAAACGGTGCTGATGCGCCTGTTGCGTGGCAGTGGCACCACCGGGCTGGCAGCGATGCGGGCGGTGACGCCGTGGTCAATCTGGGCAGCGAGTGCGCCACCTGGGCACGCCGCGCTGGTACGTCCGCTCCTCGATGTAGCACGGGCCACCATTCTCGATTATTGTCAGGTGCGTCAGCTTACCCCCCGTCACGACCCCAGCAATGACAAGCAGAGCGCCCTGCGGGTGCGGGTACGCCACAATTTGCTCCCCGCCCTGCGCCACGAACAACCTCAGCTCGATCAACTGCTTGCCCAAACCGCACTGCTCAGTAGTGACAGCGATGATTTCGTCAATATCAGCCTGATGGCACACTGGGATCAATTGGTGCGGACATTGGCAACGCACATTGAATTGCAACGGGCCTATTTTTTGACCTTACATCCAACCCTGCAACGGGCTGCCCTGCGCCGCGTCATCACGCTGTACCATGGCACACTGCGTGAAATCAGCTTTGGGCATATCGAAGGATTGCGTACCGCCCTCATCGCTGGTGTCGCGACATCTGAACCACTGCCATTTGGGATTCCTACCCACATTACCGCCACGACGCTCACCATCGGCACGGTAACGCCCTCTGTGGCGCCAATCTACGTGGGGCAGCCCAAATTATTGGTGCCACCACAAACTATTGCCTGTGGTGATTACTCCGTGCAAGTCGCCGACGCACGCACTCCTGCGCAGCCAGCACTTCACGACGGCGGGCAGGTTTTTTTGCAACCAAATCACCGTTATACGCTCCGTACCCGTCAGGCAGGTGATCGCATCGGCATCGGCAACGGGCGGCATCGGCGCGTCCAAGATGTATTGGTTGACGCCAAAATTCCCGCATCACAACGCGCTACTTGGCCACTAGTGTGTGTTGACGACCACGTTGTCTGGGTGGTGGGGGTACGCAGCGACCCCGGCTACCGTGCGAAGCTCAATCAGCCGGCGCTACAAATCTGGTGTGACAAAGACGACCAATTTACGGTATGATTAAGCAACTTTAAGTTGGTATAGGGAGTTGTCATGCATCAGGACATCGAGAAGACGTTGCTAAGTGAAGCACAAATTGCCGCCCGAGTCCAAGAGCTTGGAAAAATTATTGCACGTGATTATGCAGAATTAGGCGATTTGGTCATGATTGGGGTACTCAAAGGCTGTACCATGTTCATGATGGATTTGGCACGCGCCATCGATATTCCCCTTTCCGTTGATTTTATTGCTACGTCGAGTTATGGTCATGGCACCCACAGCACCGGAGTGGTGCGCCTACTCAAAGACTTGGATATGGACATTGCCGGGCGGCATGTGCTCATTGTCGAAGACATCATCGATAGTGGGCTGACATTGGCCTACCTACACGCCCAGTTCCTCAAACGGAGCCCTGCCAGCATGCGGATTTGCACGTTGTTGAACAAACCCGCCCGCCGCGACCCGGCAGTGGGATTGTCGGTCGATTACCTCGGTTTTGATATCCCCAATGAGTTTGTGGTGGGATATGGACTCGATTATGCCGAGCATTATCGTAATCTGCCCTATATTGGGGTACTCAAACCCGAAATCTACACCCACTAAATAAAACCTTTCTTTGAACACTAATAGATAGACGGGTGTGCATCGTCACACCCGTCTATCTATTCACGCCAATCGGTGGGATTGGAGGTGCTATGAAAGACCCAAAATTTCCCGTTTTTTTGCAAAAATATGTCGAATTCAAGTGAATCAAATCAGTGGTGGTATTAGAGTTAAATAAGAGTTGACATTTTGGGGTGGTTCTTGCTTGCCCAAGCCAAAACGACAGTGTTATAATCACAAGACCAAACATGTAGCATGTTCACCTCTGTTCGTATCAGAGCAGTGCTACCACGGAGTGTCTACTCCTAGATTGTGAAGAGATATGGGCGAAAATCGCTGGCTGAAGAATAGTTTCGTCTACCTCATCATCCTTGTTGCAGCGCTTGCACTATTTTTTAATTATTTTAGTGGTTCACAAGCAAGTGTCGCCGAGAGTGGTATTTATACTGTTCTTGCTGATGCCAAAGCAGGTAAAGTCAAAAGCATCGATGTGCAAACGGGTAGTAGCGAAATCACCGTCAACTACCGTGACAGCAAAGTCGTCCGTTCACGCATCGAAAACGGCGACAGCATTACCACCTTGTTGGTACAAGCTGGTGTGCCGCTCGACAGTGTCGACCTCAAAATCGGGGCAGCCCCGGCGTGGGGTGGGTTATTCAATGTCATTTCGGTATTATTACCAGTCATACTGATGATTGGCTTCTTTGTCTTCTTTATGCGTCAAGCACAAGGATCAAACAATCAAGCCATGTCATTCGGCAAAAGCCGCGCCCGCATGTTCTCGCCGGATAAACCCAGCGTGACCTTTGCAGATGTGGCCGGCCAAGAAGAAGCCAAACAAGACCTCAGCGAAATTGTCGAGTTCCTCAAGTTCCCCGACAAATTCTCGGCCCTTGGCGCCCGCATCCCCCGCGGTGTGTTGATGGTTGGTCCTCCGGGAACCGGCAAAACCTTGTTATCACGGGCCGTCGCCGGTGAAGCAGGGGTGCCATTCTTCTCGATTTCGGGTTCAGAATTCGTCGAAATGTTCGTCGGTGTGGGTGCGTCACGCGTTCGTGATTTGTTTGACCAAGCCAAGCGCAACGCCCCCTGTATCATTTTCATCGACGAAATCGACGCAGTGGGTCGCCAACGTGGCGCCGGTTTGGGAGGCTCACACGATGAGCGTGAGCAGACCCTCAACCAAATCTTGGTGGAGATGGACGGATTCGATTCGACCACCAACATCATCGTGATTGCTGCCACCAATCGTCCTGACGTGCTTGACCCCGCCTTGATTCGTCCAGGCCGGTTTGACCGCCAGGTGGTACTCGACACCCCCGACGTCAAGGGACGGATCGCCGTCCTCGGCGTCCACTCCAAGGGCAAGCCGTTGGCAGACGACGTCGATATGACCGTTATCGCCAAACTCACCCCCGGGTTCTCGGGTGCTGATTTGGCCAACGCCATCAACGAAGCCGCTATTTTGGCAGCGCGTCGCTCCAAAAAGCAAATCGGTCAGTTGGAGTTGAGCGATGCCGTTGAGCGGGTCGCCCTCGGTGGACCTGAGCGCCGTAGCCGGGTGATGACCGAACGCGAAAAGCTGTTGGTGTCGTACCACGAAGCAGGTCACGCCATTGCTGCCGCCGGCATGTCACACTCCCACATGGTCCAAAAGGTCACCATCATTCCCCGTGGTCGGGCCGGTGGGTATACCTTGTTCTTGCCCGAAGAAGACAGCTTGCGCTACACCACAGCATCACAATTCAATGCCCAGTTGGTGTCGGCATTGGGTGGTCGTGTCGCCGAAGAAATCATCTTTGGCATCGAACATGTCACCACCGGTGCCTCAGGTGACATCACCCAAGTAACCCGGATTGCCCGCGCCATGGTGACCCGCTTTGGTATGAGCGCCAAGTTGGGGCCGATTGCCTTTGGCGAAAAAGAAGAGATGATCTTCCTTGGTCGCGAAATCAGCGAACAACGCAACTATGGTGAAGACGTAGCCCGCAAAATCGACGAAGAGGTCTTCCGGATTGTGGCAGAAGCCTATGCCCACACCCGTTCGATTTTGACCACCAACCGCACCATCCTCGAAGACATGGCCAATGCCTTGATCGAATACGAATCCCTCGATGGCGATCGCTTGCGGAGCTTGATTGCCCGTGTGCAACAAACCAACGGCATCGACGTCCCGGTCAACAACTAAATCCCAGGCTTACGACCGCCCCCCGTGGTACCACGGGGGGCGGTTTGTATTTGGCGACGCTCAAACAGAGGCTATGATGAATCAGATGCGTGTGCTATAATACACGGAATACGATGCATTCTATAGAGGTATTTGTTATGTCCGGACACTCGAAATGGGCTACCATCCGCCGCTCCAAAGGGGTACTCGACCAACGCCGTGGTCAGTTGTTTACCAAACTTGCCCGCGATATTGCGATTGCGGTGCGCGAAGGCGGCTCTGGCGACCCCGAAACCAACTTCCGCTTGCGGATTTCTGTTGATAGAGCCCGCGCCGGCAACATGCCAATGGACAGTATCAATCGGGCCATCGAGCGTGGTTTGGGTAAAGGCAACGAATCCCAACTCGAAGAAATCACCTACGAAGGGTACGCCCCCGGCGGCGTGGCCGTCATCATCGAAGCGGCCACCGACAACCGCAACCGCACTGCCTCAGAAGTACGGGCCGTATTCACCAAAATCGGCGGCAATCCGGGCGAACCAGGCTCGGTAAGCTGGATGTTTGATCTCAAAGGCTTGATTGTGGTTGATTTGAGCAACGGCAAAGTAAGCACCGATGACGCCACCATGATGGCCATCGATGCAGGTGCTGACGACGTTATCGATGGTGGTGATGTGCTCGAAATCTATACCGACTACAAACAGCTCATCGCCATCCGCAATGTGTTGCTGGCTGCTGGGTTAGTGATTACCACCGTCGAAAAAGCGATGCGCCCCAAAACCATCGTCCAAGCCGACGCCGCCGATGCCTTGCGGGCTCTCAAGTTGATTGAACGCATGGAAGACCTCGACGATGTCCAAAAGGTCTACAGCAACCTCGACATCACCGACGAAGTGGCCGAACAATTTGCAGGCGCCTAATGCGTACCATTGGGATTGATCCCGGTACCGCGATTATGGGATGGGGAATTGTTGATTCGCTCAACGGCAACCTAAGTTTGGTGGCCTGTGGCGCATTCACTACCCCAGCCGGTATGCCCCAAGCCGAGCGACTGTTGTCACTGTACCGCGGGCTCAGTGAATGCATCACCACCTACCAGCCCGATAATTGTGCCGTCGAAGAGCTCTTTTTCGCAAAAAACGTCACCACCGCCATGACCGTCAGTCAAGCCCGTGGTGTGGCTTTGTTAGCCCTCGCCCAAGCTGGGCTGACGGTCTACGAATACAAGCCAATCGTCATCAAACAGACCGTGGCCGGCTACGGTGGTGCCGACAAACGCCAAATGCAAGAAATGGTCAAGCTGACGTTACGGATGCCTGCCATCATTAAACCAGACGATGCCGCCGATGCCGTCGCTATTGCGATTTGTCATACCTACACCCTACCAATGGCCCAGCGCATTCGTCAGGCCAACTAATTGTAAGGAGCCCCATATGAAATTACTCGTTTTTGTGACCGAAGATGCCGTGGCCGATGCTGCCGTAGACGCCTTGGTTGAACAAGGATTTCGCGTGACGCGGCTCGCATCGAGTGGGGGGTTCTTGCGCCGTGGTAACACCACGTTGCTGGCCGGTGTCGAAGACACCGCCGTCACCAAAGCCCAACAGACCGTCTCGACCGTCGCCGAAGGGGCGCTTTGTATCGTCCTTGACCTCGAGCGCTACGAGCGTATGTAACCCATTCACCGCCCCGCCAGTAGCATTTTTAATTGGATGATAAATGGATACCCCGTGAAAATCCTGTATGTGGCAAGTGGCATCCCCTTACCTGGCAATCTCGGCGGCTCAACCCATGCCTATGAAGTGGCACGTGGGTTGAGTCGGCGTGGCCATGACGTGCATGTGGTGGCGGTCAGCCGTGAAGGGCATACCAATCTCGGGCATTTGTTTGCGCCAGCCCAACAGCAGCTCGATGGCTTCACCATCTATCATATCGACGTTCCCAAAGCGCTATCACTCCTCACCACCCCTACCATCATGGCGCTGGCGCACCGCCTCCAGCCCGATGTCATCATGGAGCGCTATTACAACTTTGCCGGGGCCGGCATGATTGCCGCCCGCGTTGGCAAACGCCCCACCTTGCTCGAAGTCAATGCCTTGATTGTCGACCCCCCTAGCATCCGCAAACGCCAAATCGACGACCGCCTTGGCGGACCGATGCGGCGCTGGGCCACCCTGCAATGTCGCTGGGCCGATGCCATCGTGACCCCGCTCCAGACCACCATCCCTAGTGGCATCGACCGCACCCGCATCCACGAAACACCGTGGGGGGCCGATGTCGATCGCTTTACCCCCCGCCCCACCCAGCGCCCCCCCGACCACCAACCCACCGTGGTATTTGTCGGCTC
>DBCF01000224.1:0-8431 GCA_002292925.1 Roseiflexaceae bacterium UBA965
GAGGCGTTTTGTTGATTGCGGTGCGCCGATGAAAAGCTGATTGTGCGAAATGCTATTTATCTCGCACAGGGCACACAGAGGGCGCCATACAATGACGCCACTACGTACCGGCGGTGACAAAAAAAGCGCCGACTAGGACAATCCCCAGCATCCGCACAAAACGCCCACAAAAGACGGCGCTGGCAAAGATCCAAAAGGGCACGCCAAATGCCCCCGCCGCCATCCCGGCCACATCAAACAAGGGGTTGGGTGGCGCAGACAAGGCAAATAATGCCACAAAGGCACGCACGGGGTGGGTCATTTGGGAAGCGATCCAGCGTGAAAAGCGCGTGCTTTCGAAAGCCTGTCGACCACTCCGCCCCACCGCATAGCCACTGATTTCGCCAACCACTGACCCCAACCCGGCCGCCAACGCCACCAACACCAGATGATAGAGGTCATGGTATTGTTGGGCGATATGCATGACGACGGGAATATAGGGCACTGGCACCACAATAGTCGCAGTGGCGAGTGCGGTGACACCAAAAACCCCGGCAATTGCGTAATTGCCGAGGATGGTGTAGTCGATAGGTATAAAGTAAAAGCCGACATTAATAGCAATCATCAAGACAATCATGCCAATGAGGGCGTTGCGGCGTTGTGGCACGAGCATTTATTGCTTGGTGGCGCGTTTGCGGCCGCGGATTTGCCATGACCAGCGGGCTGTACCGCCCAATATACCCACACCTGTTACCACGCCCAGCCATGCCCACGGGCTACCGGCAAGAGGTACTGCATCAGGTGCAATCAAAACAGGCTCATCGGCGAGGGCGGCTTCTGGAGCGGGGCTAGTCACCGCACCTTTGAGTGTTTGGGTCTCGACTGGTTGCATCGCGACTGCGCCAAACAACAAACAGAAGCAGAGACTCATTGCCACACCGAGGGTGGGGAAGAGTTGGCCGCCAGGAGGGCTAATCAACCACCAGCGCCAACCCCGGGCTTGGTGCAAGCGCTGTGGATCGATCCGGAGCGACCGGGGCGGCTTGAGGGTGGGCATGGTGCGCATAGCATCTTGGGTCAAGGCCAGCTCCGTATAGGCGTCTTGGAGCGCAGCATCGGTTTGCATGCGCTGGCGCAATTTGGTGGCATTGGCTGGTGATAATTCACCGTCGAGCAATGCGGACAATTGCTCCATATCTTGAGTGGTTATTGTGTGTTTGGTCTTCATGATTTCACCTACGTATTACTTTCAAGAGTATGACGCCTGACCCTCGGTAAGAGTTCCGCAGCCACAAGTAATTCGCGTAATCGCGATCTCGCGCGATTGAGACGAGATTTCACCGTACCAATATTTATGCCTGTCATATCCGCAATTTCTTGGTATGACAAGCCTTGGATGTCACTTAATATGATGACTTCGCGTTGGTCATCGGGGATCGCACCCAATGCACCGGCGATAGTTTTTTGCAGTTCACTTTTCATCAAGGCCGCTTCGGGACCATCGCCGGTAACGGCGAGTTGCATGGCGGGGGTATCGTCGTCGTCGCGTTCGAGATCGAGTGACACACTGGGACGACGTTTCTGGCTCCGCAACACATCACGACAGCCGTTGGCCACAATCCGCATCAACCAAGGGCGAAACTCGCCACGCAGTGATGGCAAATGCTTGTACGCCGAAATAAAGGCGTCTTGGGCAACGTCAGCGGCCGCATCAGCATCACCTAACATACGCACACACAGATTATAGGCCCGTGATTGGTGACGTTCAACGAGGTCATTAAAAGCCTGGGTATCACCATCAAGCACTAACTGTACTAATTGTTGATCTTCATACTGCACCATAACATTTTTGGGCAAGGCACAAATTATGCCTGCAACTCCTCATGATGTTCAACGTGGACGACAAATTTTTGGGCGCTCGGATCATAAACGTGCCGGCGAATGACAACCTGCGTCGCCGAAATTTCGACCGTGTTATAGGCACACATATGGCGTTCACGCCCTTTGCCACGCCGTGAGGTCGCCGTACCGGCTTGACAAATAATCGTGCCACGAGCTAACGATGATATCAAATCGCGGGTATGTCCCACATACGACAAATGAATATGCCCACTCATCACCACATCGATCTGGCATTCGTCGAGCAGGGTAGCAATCGCCTTGGGATTGGCAACGCGATTGCGGCGACCAACGCCCGGGGGATTGACCAAATGGTGATGCATCACGACTACTCGGCGATTGCCTGCAGGCGCACTGGCCGCAGCGGTGCGGATATGGGCTTGTTGGGCTGGTGACAGGTACCCACCGTCTATCGTCCAGCCAAACGCCGTATTGGCGCCAATCAAACTCACCCCAGCGAGGTGCATGACGGGCATCAAATCGGTGCTGATATGCGTAGTGTAGTGCACATAGGGATTAAACAAGCGATTCCAGATATTGTAGAGTGGCACATCATGATTGCCAGGCACCACAAAGCGTGGTTGTGGTGTTTGGGCCAGCCACGTTGTAATCGTCTGCCATTGGGCAAGCTCATCTGCTCGCTGCACAAAATCACCAGACACTACAAATACATCGGGAGCGTAGGCGTGTGCCTCACGCACCACCACTGCAGCGATTTCGGCGGCAAATGGGGGACCCGCATGGACATCAGACACGTGCATTAGCCGGATGGTCATTGTTGTTCACCTGACGACTCAGCGCGGCTTTTTTGGATGGCGAGCAATACAATCGCGCCAAACACTATCCCCCCACCAACAAAAATCGTCCCGACAAACACATAACGCACGATACCGAGCACAATATCCATACCACCTCGTTACAAACACATTAAAGTAATTGTAGCATACCATACGCAGTTTTTGACAAAAATATGGCATAATAGCCGTATATTTATCGTCACTACAGGCGCACAAATACACGATTTCGGCTGTTTTTATCAAAAAGAGGATATGATGCGGCGAATCGCCTACTGTAGCCCAATAAATCCCGTGCCGTCTGGTATTTCTGACTATAGCGAGGATTTATTACCCTACCTCGCCCAATACGCCGATATTACGCTCTATCACGATAGCGGCGTCACGCCCAGCAATCCCCAGCTCACAACTCATCTCAACGTGCGCACCATCACCAGCTTGCTAACCGATCAGCAACGACAACCCTACGACGCCATCATCTATCACATGGGCAACAGCACGGCCCATTGCCAAATCTGGGATGTGGCACAGCAACTCCCTGGCGTGATCGTACTCCATGATTTGGTCGTACATCATTTCATGTTGCAGTACTACGCTACCCATCGCAACGACATCGGCGCCTATCAACAACTCGTCGCACAGCACTACGGCGCGGCCGGTGAACGGGTCGCCACGCGCATGTTGCGCGGGGTGTTTGACGATGCCGTGTTTGAGATGCCCCTGTGTCAACCCATCCTCGCGCACGCCACGGCACTGATAAGTCATAGTCAATACGTCGTCGATGCCGTCCAACCACTGGCCCCCCATCTGACCACCGCCGTCGTGCCGATGGGGGTGCCGCTCCTGCCCGATAGCGACGTGGCCCTCTTGCGGGCCCAGCTCAACCTCGGCGACGATGCCTTTATCATGGCATCGTTTGGGCATGTCAATCCCTACAAACGCACCGATCAAGTATTGCGGGCGTTACGTACCTTGCGCCGGGCGGGGATTAATGCGCATTATGTCATTGTGGGCAGTATTTCACCCAAAGTGGCCCTCGACACCCTCGTGCGCCGCACCGGCACGAGTGGCGCAGTCCATGTAACTGGGTATGTGTCAGCCAACGAATTCAACGCCTATGTGGCCTTGGCCGATGTCTGCATCAACTTACGCCACCCCACGGCGGGCGAAACGTCGGCCAGCCTGTTGCGCTTGTTGGCTGCCGGCAAACCGACGTTTGTGACGGCCAGTGGATCGTTCAACGAAATCCCCAGCACTGCCGCCATCCACGTACCCCTCGACAAGAGCGAGGCGGAATTCCTCGAAACGGCGTTGTTTTTGTGTCAGCAACGCCCCGACTTCCGTGCCACACTCGCCGCTAACGCCCGCGCCTATGTAGAGCAACACCATACGTTGGCACAATCGGCAGCTGCATATATGCAGTTTTTGGCGCACCAACACGGCTGGGAAGCCCCCAGCATCCAGCGCCCATTGCCATGGGACAACGCCGCCACCCAAATCACCCTGCCGGCTACATTGCAGCCCCGTAGCATCGTCAGTGCCCCACCCCTGACCATCGTCGGCACCACGGCCGATGACACGATTGTCCGTGGGGCACAAGCGCATATTGACCAGGCTGCCCACACACTTTTTATAAAAAAATAGTACAACGCACCGTGAAGTAGCCACTAGACATCTCCACAACGCGTCGCACACCCCCCATTCACCATAGTGAACGGGGGGTGATAGTTACGCCACAACACATTCGTTACGCACAACAGCAACAAATCCGCGCCATTAATGACTCAACACGGCTTTGGTGAGCAGTTGGTTGCTGAGGGTGACATGGGCATTACGAGGGAGCCATTGACCATCGCTGGTTTGCATCAGCGACTTCATGCTAAAGCGCACATCGGGCGCACTGAGCCCTTTGGATTGGAAGTAGGGGTTGGTGGTGGCCATAATCGACAACGGTGAGGCGCTGTCGTTGGGCAAGTATTTCTGCAAAATCTCTTTGGCGCGGCGGAGCATATCAGGCGACACATCGGTTTCGCGCAGACTCATACGCCGCACCATTTTGGGGACCCGTGCCACCGTGAGCAGTTTCAGACTGCCACTATGCGAGGTGTGTCGAATCGCCGGTTGCAATTGCGCCCCTTTGACGGCGGCCCAGGGATCACCGAGCAGGATGAATTCAATCAAGGTTTTCATGTCGACATCATCCAAAAATCCTTGGCGATCATACATGACTTGGGCAAACTCGAGGCGGGCAAAGTGCAAGGCCATTCCGATGGGCATGCCATCGGCGAGGTAGCGCGTCATCCGTTCGAACAACAAATCGGCGCCCAACAGGGGGGCAGCGGCACTGCCATAGGCATTGACCGTCGAGCCCACAAAAGCCAAGGCTCCTTCGGACAAGGCTTTGAGTGGTACCGAATTATGAATGGTACGCCCTGCCAACTCGGCGCCATAACAGGCTTCACTAATGATAATTGCACCTGCGACGACATTACGGGTCAAGTGACTCGGGCTGATGGCAATGGGCAAGGCACTCGCGGCTCCCCAGCCACTCGCCGACTGCCCATAGAAGTGGGGCATACCCGCCGCGCCATGCAGGTTAATATAGACCACTTCGCGGCCAGCCAACATGCGGGCCGAAAGGTTTTGGGCGGTGAGTGGGGGCGAAGTAAAGAGTTTGGCATCGGCGTGCAAGTTCCGCAATACCTGTTGCGACGGTTCACGCCAGGCATCGGCGGCCACGCCGACGGCGAGGCGCTGAGCCGGCGTACTGCGGATCCGCAACAATGTCGCCAAATCAAAGCCGGCTTGGCCTTGATGCTGGGCATTGGCATGATAATCCGCCATTGATTCGAGCATACCGATGAGTAATTGCGGGTCATCGCTATCACCCTCGGGCAAGCGCGCCACAATCCGTTGCGGCAACAAATAGCCGGCATCGTCACAAGCATAAGGGTTATCAGACAAAATCTGCGGTTCATCGTCAGGGATGGGGTTTTGCAGGCGATGGAACGGAATACATTGGTCGCCGCCAATCAACACCAGTGTGGAGAGTTCAAATCCACGATATTGGAGCTGGGCAGCCATTTCGCGCACCGTATCACGAATCGCCATGGCATCAGGAGCCATCGGTGCCGGAGGGGGAATGTCGAGGACGGCAAGCCCACCTGGTGCATCAATATACCCGGCCACCACCAACATCCCGCGTTGGCGCAACACACGACACAAACGCTGAATGCGCATATCGATGGCGTGCCAGCCGTCGTTGCCAAAGCGGCGCACCAAGGCAGTGCGATGCCCCAACAGCACATGGGCTTGACCATCATCGACTGTAGCTGGAATGACCGGACGGGATTGGGGGTGCGGTTGATCGTGGGGCGGTGGGGCAGTCACGGTAGGGGCAACTGCGATTGGATCAAGCGTATGTGCCAGCACCGGTGCTTTGGTGGTCGCCAGTAAATACTCAGCCAAGGCATGCATATCTTGATCCCACCCAATCATCGGTTGGGCGGTCAGTGGCCACGGTACGGCATGGGGCGCAAAAAAGGCTCGTTGGTAGCTACCATCGGGATCCATCGCAGTGATTTGGTCACGCGTGACCGCAACGACATCATCAGCAGTACTCAAACGGGCGCGCAAACAGAGCACGGGGAACTCGGGTTCGAGGACAAAGTCATGATGCGAAAGCAAGCGTTGGGCTTCTTCGATCCGATTACTTTGCCGCAAGGCTTCGATATAACCCCACTGCAAATCGTTGCGGGGCGGTGATGTGCGTAGCGTATTGCCTAATTCCACCACGGCCATTTCGGCCATACCACGACGCAAATAAATCATCCCGAGGGCTTGAGGGACGGCGGTGGCCGCATCGGAGGGCAGACCTTGGTCATTGAGGGGGGCATTACAGACGGCGCGGCGGGTAGCAGCAGCCGCAGCTGGAGCTTGGCCACATGCCATCAAGGCACTCGCCAGCCCATGCCACGCCGTTGCATCCATGGCATTGCGGGTAATCACCAACCGGAAGTGGCTCATCGCCAGACCAGGCTTGTCACCCACCAGCAACGCATTACCCATTAATATACTCGGGATCAAGGCTTCGGGACACCGGCGCATCAAGGCCTGGGCGCCCCGCCACGCCGTATGAAAATCACCGTTGGCGATAGCTAATTCACAGGCCCGGCGCACATGATCAAAAGACAACAGGTCAGGGAGGCGCGTGTCAGGGGTGCGCGCATCGTCGTTGGCAACCGACGAGCGGAGCGATATATCAAGTGCGGGAATGGGTTGGGCATACCCAGCATCATGTTTGCGCATTTCCATTTGATCGCTCCTCTATGCGATTAATCGACGTCACGGCGGCGGTTAAACACCGACAACGGTGCGACCATCGTTAATTCGTGCTGGGCTTCTTTGAGGTCAGGACTTAGCTTGACCGCGCGCCGCAAGGCTGCGACTGCTTTTTGGGTTTCGCCTTTTTGGCGATAAATCCGCCCAATCAACAGATACGCGCGTGCAATCCCATCATCAATATTTATTGCGCGTTGCAATGCAGTAAATGCATCATCAATCATCGCCACTTTCATGGCTAATTCGGCAAAGCGCACCAATAATGCGGCATCAGAAGGCAGATACTTGAGCATTTTGCGGAGCGTTTGCTGACACTCATCTTTTTGGTTAAGGGCATACAGCGTCTCAGCCAAATCGACTTGATATACAACGACATTGGGGTTGATGGTCACGGCCATCCGTAGATGCTCAAGTGCATCAACAAAACTCCGAGCATTGTTGGCAATCGTCGCCAACCCCACATAGGCCTCGACGCATTTGGCGTCATGGCGCAATGCTTGATGAAAATCGTTTTGAGCATCGGTAGCGCGCCCTAGCTTGACTTTAGTTTGGGCCACACGACACCACGAAAGGGCATAAGTCATGTCATTGGCCAATGCTTGTTGATAAAATTCGAGGGCGGTATCGTACAGTTGTTGTTCAAAGTTGACGTCACCCATTGCCAAAAACATTTCGGCTTCGTTGGTGAATTTGTGGGCGTGCCGCTTGACCACTTCGGTATCAGCCACAACAGGCGGCGTCTCTTTGGTTTTGACTTGTTGCTTGGCTTCCATTTTGGTCACGGCACGATAATAGGCCGCTTTGTCACCATCGAGCAAAATCGCTTTGTTGTAGGCCGCGCGGGCCATGTCTTGGTCACCCCGTTGCTCGTAGAGTTGTCCCAACTCAAAATACCAAGCGCCGTTTTGGGGGTCACGCAACAAGGCTTGTTCGAGATTGGTAATCGCGTCATTAATGCGCCCTTGCAACACCAACAACCGCGACAAGGCATAGAGCGGCGCCGTACTTTCGGGGTCAAGGCTGGTGGCACTGAGATAGGCACTGCGGGCATTGTCAAACATCCCCATTTGGGCACAGACATCGCCAAGCAACATATGCCACGCAATCACGTCGTTTTTGAGGGTAATCGCGACCATGACAGCGGCCCGGGCATCACCATTGCGGTGGGTTTCCATATACAATTTCGCCAACTGGTAATGGTTATCGGGATTGGCAGAATCATAGCGGGTGGCGCGTTGTGCTGCGCCAATTGCCCGGTCGATCCGTTGGTCTGCTTTATAGACATCGCGGAGCAAAGCGTTAATCGTGCCACTACTTGGGATTAAGTCGTTGGCCAATTCGAGGGCGATGATGGCTTCTTTGAGGCGGCCATGGGCAAACAAAACCACACCGTACCACTGCTGCACCATCGCATTGCC
>DBCF01000224.1:8514-10593 GCA_002292925.1 Roseiflexaceae bacterium UBA965
GCCAAACGCCCATAGATGTATTGGTCTTGTACCGATAACGGTGCCACCGCCAATACATAGCGTTGATCAACCAGTGCCGCCTCATATTGGTGCAAGAGCGCCAGTGACAGCGCCCGCCGCTGGCGAATGTGCGCCGCTAAGTCGTTTTTGTCAAGCATACTGGCTGCAGCAGCATCACCACTCAACGGGCGGGGATGGACTTCACCATACAGCGCCAACGCCGCATCAAACGAGGCAATCGCCTCGTGGTGACGGAGCATGAGTTGTAGCGCCACACCCCGCTCAAAAATACAGCGTGGATTATCGCCCTCGATGGTCAGCGTGCGATCAAAGGCCTGCATGGCGGCAGTTAATTTCACGAGATGCATTGGCTGAGGCTGCGTAAATTCCTCGAAATCTTTAGCGAGCGGCGCTTGTTGGCGCAATGCCATGCCGAGGCAGAGATGATAAATCGCCACCCCATCATCGGCTTTGACTGCGGCCGCAAACGCCGTGACGGCTTCATCGATTTCGGCAAAATCAAGTAGCAAAATGCCATACATAAATGCCGACGGCGCGTATTCGGTATCGAGTTGGAAGGCGGTACGGGCAGCTTCCAGCGCTTCGTCGTAGCGTTCGAGGGTACGCAGCACCCGCGCAAAGACCCGCCAGTGTTCGCTGACTTGACCTTGGAGTTCGACTGCCCGGCGTGCCAACGACAAGGCTTCGTCGGTTTTGCCTTGGGCTAGCGATACATCGGCCAGACAGGCAATAGTGGCAGCGGCACTCGGCAATTGCACCATGACACGGCGCAACTCGTGTTCGGCCTCATCGTATTCCCCTGATTGAAAGTAGAGCATCCCGAGGCGATAGACCAGATTTAATTCCATCGGTACCAATTCCACCGCCCGCACCATACAATGGGCGGCATTGATGAAATCGTTGATCGATTCATAGTCTTCAGAAAGCTCAACCCACCACTCATAATCTTGGTCACGTAGCCGCACTGCCGCAATCATATGCGGGATAGCTTCGCCACGTCGTTTGACCACCCGCAACACCACCGCCAATTGATGACGGGCATAGGCATCGTTGGCATTGAGTTTGGCGGCGCGTTCAGCGGCTTCGAGGGCTCGTTGCAGATTGCCTTTGCGTTGCATGATTTGTGACATCAACGTCAAGGCTTTGACGTCGTGGGCATCACGGCGCAACGCTTCGAGAACATCGGCGGCGGCGGCATCGATTTGGTCGATGCGCAACAACAATTCAGCCCGCTTGCGCCACAACACAGGGTGATCCGCGGCTACTGCCAAGGCTTGGTCGATTTCGCTAATGGCTTCTTTGTGCCAACCACGTTGCGCCTGTACATCAGCCAAATCGGCACGCCAATGGTGCGCTTCAGGGCGTTTGGCGAGGGCTTTTTCGATGGCAGATACGGCACTTTTGCTATCACCAATCCCCAAAAACGCCCGACCAAGGGTGTGATAATATTCGGCCCGATCACTCAAAGCGACGGCATCTTGGAGCACCTGCACCGCTTCTTTGTCTGCACCGGTATGATGGAGCAACGTCCCTAACAGATAATGCCACCCAGCATGATCGGGGCGTTGCTGTACGGCAATCCGATAACTGGCAATCGCTGAGGTGCGTTGCCCCATGCCAAGGTAGGCATCACCCAACAACGCATGATGGTCGGCCTGCGCAGGTGCGGCAGCCACTGCTTGTTCGGCACATTCACGGGCTTCAGACCAGCGGGCGCTTTTGGCGTAGGCAGCACTCATCCGCGCAAAAACAGTAGCCCCGATTGGTGCTGTTGCATAACTGCTTTTGGCGTGGGGAGTAGCGCGATCAATGTCGAGGGCTTGTTGCAATTCGATAATCGCCGCCTCAGGAACACCGATGGCAATGAGTACCTCACCTAAGCGCAGATGATGGATGGCTGATTTGGGCACGAGGCTCACAAGGCGTTGGGCCACATCTGCTGCTTGGGTAAATTCATCCAAGGCAATCGACACATCACGGAGCCCACTCAGCGCCGATTCATGGTTGGGGTCGATAGCCAGCGCCTGCCGATATAGTTCACTGGCTTCTTCGTGGCGG
>DBCF01000224.1:10599-27163 GCA_002292925.1 Roseiflexaceae bacterium UBA965
GGTCAAGCCAAACAAGGCTTCGGCCGCCGCAACAATCGCCTCAACGGCATGACCATCGATTCCCAAGGCGTGGCGGGCCACCTGCAATGCTTGCTCAAACAAACCTTGACTGCGCAAGACCCGGCTCCGCTCGCTTTGCACATCGATCCGTTGGGGCGCAAGCGTGGCAGCCGCCTCGAGCATTTCAGATGCTTCATTGGGGCGTTGTGTCGCAAGCGCCATGCGCCCTACTTGCAACAAGGCATCAACATTGCCTGGATCATGCTGATATGCCCGGCGTGCATGCTCATAGGCACTGTCATAGCGCCCATGTTGGGCCATTGCTTGGCTATAGGCTACCAAGGTATGTGGATTGTCGGGTTGCAATTGAATTGCTTGATCAAATGTCTGAATAGCGGCATCAATTTGGCCATCGCCAGCTAAGGCGCGGCCAAGTGCTTCGAGTACCGTACCATTACTCACCGCATCGACAATACGGCGCAAGGCAAACAACGCTTGCTTCCAATGACCTTCAGCAATATGGAGTAAGCCGGCATGGAGCCACGATTGATCATCGCCACGGGCGCTCCACAAGGCCTTGGCCACATAACCACGGGCCCGTTTGATTTGACCACGCCGCAATGCAAAACCGGCGGCGGTGCGGAGTAATTCGGTATTGTCGGCGTGATGCAAGAGTGCGCGTTGTAACACCGCATCACCTTGTTCGAAGTGGCCGAGTTTTTCGTAGGCGACGACCGCATCACGGAGCAATGCAATATTGTCGCTATCAATCCCGAGGGCTTTGTTGTAGATATCGACGGCTTCACGCTGCCGACCAAGCTCACTCAACGATTGTGCCATTGCATGCATATAGGTCGTATCATCAGGTGCCAACGTCACTGCTTTGCGGTAGGTAGCCAAAGCCGTGTCATGGTCACCACGGCGCCACAACAAACCTGCTAAATCCCCATGCAAGGGTGCATGATTGGCCGTATGGGCTAAAGCGGCCCGCACGATGTGCATCGCACCGTCGACATCACCGCGCCGTTGCAATAATTGCACGAGGTGTCGTTGGGCTGCCACATTTGTTGGTGCGAGTTCGATTGCCGTCCGCAAAGCCACAATGGCCGCATCGCTGTCGCCACTGGCATCACACACCCGTGCAAAATCAACATACAGGGTATCATCATTGGGTTGGAGCTCAATTGCGCGTTGTAACGCCGACCAGGCTGCATGCCAATCAGATAGCGACAAATAAACACGCCCCAAGGTAGCATGGCTGATGGCATCTTCAGGCGCAAGCCGAATCGCTTTGTCGAGGTAATTGCGGGCAGCGGGTAATTCACCGCGCAACCAACACAGCCGGCCGAGCTCTGCCAACAACGCCGGTTGATCCCCCATTTGTGCCACTGCCTGCATCAACAATAGTTGGGCATCACTAGCCCGATCCAAATGCTCAAGCACGTGGGCTTTGTGGCGATACAACAACGGGTCATCAGTCACGTCACGCAACGCGAGATCAAATGCCTCAAGGGCTGCAGGGTAGTTTTTTTGTTGGATATAAATCTGCCCCAACGCACGGGCCACATTTGCCCCTTGCTGGCGATAGGTATCAAACAAGCCCCGCAATACATGGGCCGCGGCATCGAGTGAGCCCAATTCCCCGTAAGCCACGCCTAACTGATGGCGGCTGTGTAAATCTTCGGGACGGGTTTTGCTGATGATTTCGTACGACTTCACCGCACCCGGCCAATCGTGGAGTATCGTCGACAAATCGGCAATCCGGCGCAAGACATCGGTGTCTTGGGGTTGCATGGCACTTACCAATTCGAGTTGTTGTCGCGCCTGGCGATACGCCCCTTCTTGTTGCAAAACATCAGCAACAGCCAAGCGTAACGCCACAGTATGCACCCCTGCGGCATTCAATACCTCGTCAGCCCGGTCGCTATCGTGGAGCAGCACCGCCCGTACCACCGCCCGCACCAAGCCGAGCTCGATACAACGACGCACCACCACCGGCCGGTTTTCACTTATTGAAAAGACGAGTCCAACGATGTCATCGTCTTCAGTCAATTGCGCCAGACTCCAACTCGCCACCGGCTGTGCTAGCAATTGAGTGGCACTGACTGCGGCGCGCAATAAATTATGGCGGAAGGTCAAGGTCTGTTGCTCGTAGTCAAACAACAACACCCCTGCACTGACCAACGTGCGTAATGACCCAATAATCGGATCTGTCGTGGGAGCCCCCAACAATTGTTGCGCTACGAGGGCGGTATTTACCACCCCAGGCAAGGCTCGTTGCACCACATCGGCGAGTACCCATGGGTCACGTTGGCCACCCATATCACTGCGGATACGTAATACGCGCGCCAACGCATCGTGCGCGGTGGCATCGGTCAACGTAACGACGCACTGCATCCAATCCCACAATAATTTGCCACGGATGTGGGGCGGGGGGGATTGGTCGCGCGTCATTAATTGAATATATCCACCCAACCAGCGCGGGCGACCCGCCAGCGCCACGGCAACGTCATCGCCCTCAAGCAATTGGGCTGCGGCGTCACCACATTGGGTGCGGACATATGCCACCACCTCTCGCGGCGGGAGCGGACGCAAGGCCCGGACATCGGCTGTACTAAACCACGGCCGAAACAACGGCAAGGCCTCACTCCGACAAGTCAACACCCAGCGCGCTTGAGTCCCCAACGTACTCATCAACGTTGCAATACTTGATAATGCCGTCAGCTGTACATCGCTCCGCAGTTGTTCGAGGCCATCAATAAAAAACACCAACGAGCGATCGTGTAATTCACGCCATACGGGTGCAGGCACTGCCACACTGTCACGAATCGTCTGCTCAATCGAATCACGAAACAACGCCAAATCCACAAATATTGGAACAAGTGGAGTGTTTTTTGGTTTGGTGGCGCGTTGTTCATTAAGCACCGCCGTTGCCAATGTCATCGCCTGCAACCGCAGACTACTGCTTTTGCCAGCACCCGCCGCCCCCACCACCAACAACCGTGGTGATTGGTCAATGGCTTGGCGCAATGTGAGCTGTTGGCTTCGACCACGGTCACCCGCTTCGTTGGTTACAGACAATGGCGGAAGCGCACGTACTGCAATCGTTGCAGCATGTGCGATATACGCTTCAAGATATGTTTTCACCCACGTGGTGCCATTATTCATCGCGTACCTATACTTGCTCCGCATCGCGTTCGAGCACACAAAACCGCATTACTAAATCAGCAAACATCATCACCATGCGTTGCACATCTGCATCATCTTGGGCACCACTCACGACTAACGCTTGTGGCGACCCGCCATGACGATAGACCGGTACCACCATCAATGAATCATCAGCATGTTCTACAAAACAGAGTGTTTCACGCCGGATAGCATCACTAATCTGCGCACATTGTGACGTAGTTAACTGGTCAATCACGTCACTCTCTGTAGGAGTTTGCCACAATGCATCGACGGTTCGATTTGGCCCTGGTACAACCATTGCCATGCCCGTTAGCCCCAATACCGCCACCAAACGTTTACTCGCAACCACCTGTGTCAACGGAGCGACATCGGCATCTTGCTCACGCCCAATCATCTGCCACAGCACGTGCATGGCGTGTTGATCACGCTCACGCCGTTCGCTGTCAACCAACATCAAACTACGCATGCGCACCAACACCAATAATTGCGCCAATGCTTCGTGTTGCATACGATCAAGCAAACTCGGATTACGATGCACCACTAATGCACTTTGTTCATCAGCATGGGCTGATGTAATCACAAAACAATCCGTTTTGCTAGTAACCACTGGCGTCCGCTCGCCTGCCAAATAAAAATCGACGGCCGCGCCCACGATGTCATATCCGCGGGCCCGCGCCGCACGGATTAATTCGTCATGACTCATCGTCTCTACAATCGCTAAATTGGCATGTTGCCATTCAGCAAAACGCTCACTGGTTGTTTGGGTGGTGAGCATCGGTACAACTTGATGCTGGACACCGGTATATAAACAAATCACCGCAGACTGAATCAACTGACTCAGCCAAGCGATGGCGACACCCGCAATACATTGCACAAACAATACCGTTGCCAACCCGTCACTCACCACTGGCATATCAAGGAGCGCAGTCAACAACAAAATCACAATCCCCATACAGGTTGCGGCAAGTGCATCGCGCATCCCGCCATGGATCGCACCTATCGGGATGAGTACCAGCACCACCCCTAATATGGGACTCATGACCCCACCGGTGCTACTCACGAGCAATGCAACTACTGCCCCATCACCGGTCATCCGCAACCAATACGGCAATTCAAACCGTTGCTCACACACCAACAAGAGCAACGTCAATACCATACTTATGCCCACACCAATTTGCGTGCCCAAACTACTCCCGACCAATGCACTCATTCCAATCGCCATCAACAGCACGCGGGTAGCGACTGTTGCCTGTGCGACGATTTCTTGTAAACGCCGCTCTAATTGGGGTAACCGTGATGGCGGTAATTCGTTGATTATGTGCGGTAAGCGCACCGATATCGTGCTCCGCATCACCGTTGGCATTGATATGTACATTTCACCCTCACTTCCCATGCAGGTGTGTTTCGTTTACATTACATTTAGGTTACAGCACTATATCGCATAGTATACATATACAGATGACAGTTGTCAAGTGCTTTGTAATCTTTTAGTAATAAAATGCTTTTAATTGTGTTTTGATTATGAATTTTCAAGTACATTTAATAATTTAAGTATTAGTTTTTAATTGCATATACAACGAAAAAATGGGGGTACCTCTATTTTTTCATGACAAAAACATCACTCGTACATTACACGTACGAGTGATGTTTTTACAATATGGACATGTATTTGTTAATAATTAGCGCATACTTAACGCTTGTATATCAGCAATATACCAGATTACAACAGCATCAACAGTATATTACATTCATGAATAATTAGCGATGATCGGCTCTTTCGAGGAGCGTGAGGACGGGTGTTTGGGTAGTATCGGTCGGGAGGGGGGGCATATCCATTTGACAGCCAGTAGGGAGCGGGTTGGGAGGTGTCACCCCAAAGTAGGCTTGCATCATTTGAGTCACCGCAGGGACGGCAATCGTCGAAGAGCCGTCATACATATCGCCACTGCCCTCACTCAACATCACGATTTCAATTTCAGGATCTTCGTACGGCGCAAATCCAACAAACCAAGAATGACTCTGGCGCACGATAATCATGCCAGCACCATTCGGATTACGCACGGTTAATTCGGCGCCAAATTCGGCGGTACCGGTTTTACCGGCAATCGAGAGTCCAGAGCATTCGTTACGGGCGGCGACATTGACTCCTTCGACCACGGCGCGGCGCATACCAATCCGCGCAGTTTCGTAGTATGCCGGGTCAAACGGCAACGTACGGAGTAATTCGGGTTGGACCTCTTGGAGGATGGTACCATCACTGGCCACTACCGCCCGCACGATTTGGGGGCGATAGATCTTGCCATTGTTGGCGATTGCCGCACCAGCAATCGCTAATTGGAGCGGGGTGGATTCAACGTTACCTTGGCCAATCGATGCATTATACGTATCACCAGTGGTCCAGGCGGCCCGCAAGGCTTGTTGCTTCCAACCAGGGGTAGGAACTCGACCCGGTTGCTCGCCATAAAGACGAATACCGGTTGCAGCCCCAAAGCCAAAGGAAGTCAAGCCCTCGGCGAGACGGGTAATTTGCAAGCCTTGGGGGATGGTTTGTTCTTTGGGTTGTAGATTCACCACACCCTCGCGATTCCCCCCCGTAATCGACATGAAAAAGATGTTGGATGACCGCATCAAGGCCTCGGTCACTTCAATCCAGCCATTATCACGTGGGACAGAATTAGGGAAGCGATAGAAGCGATCTTCCACATACTGGTCTTTGATAATCAGTTGACCAGGGTCGCGTATTTTGGTATTGGCAGTAATCACTTTGTTTTGTAGTGCAATGACTGCATCAAATTGCTTAATAGTAGAGCCTGGCGGATATTGCCCTGAAATCACGCGATTGGTCAAAGGTGCCAAACGTTGATTTTCGGCACGTTGAGCTGGAGGAGGGTTAAGTAATGCGGCTAATTCTTGGCTACGGGCAGAGTCAACCCAAATATTATTGTCGTATGCTGGCCAGCTTGCCATCGCAAGTACCCGACCTGTTTTGACTTCAATAATCACCGCCGCACCGCTTTGGAGTGGCAAATAACTACGTTTATAAGAAAACCGATCCGGCATAGTGGCACGCCGTTTTTCGGCAACATTAATCCAGTTGCGCAAAATTTGTTCGACTTTGCGTTGTAACGTGATATCAATGGTCAACACCAAGCTATCACCATCGCGGGTCGGTTGCACGACTTGGGCGGCGCGTACGGGACGACCGAGATTATCAACGATTACCGCTTCGATGCCCATCTGCCCACGCATTTGTTCTTCGTAGCTATATTCAATCCCACTTTTGCCGATACGGTCGTCGTTCAAATAGCGGGGGATGCCTAATTCATAGGGGTTGACTTTTTTCTGGACAATCCCACATTCGACTGCGTGCCCAATCGAGTCGAGCAAGCCCACCACCCACGAACGCGCTGGATTTTGCCGCACCAATTCACACGAACCGACACGACCGACATATCCGAGGATATGTGATAACGATTGGACTTTGCCGCTGAGCGGGTATTGGCGCCGATAATCTTGTTCAATGACCACGCCCGGTAGATTGGCGGCGTTTTCTTTGAGCACCATCGCCACTGCACGAGGCACATCAGACGCAATGGTGATGGTTTGATAGCGCGGTGTATCACTCGTACGTACCATTTTTTCTACGGGATTTTCGAGCGTTAATGTTTGCGTAAACTGTTCGCTTAGTTGCATGGCGTTGACGATATCACGCGGGGGGATATTCCCTGTCAACCAATTTTGCACCGTAATATTATCAATTCGTGGGGTAATTGTTTCACCAAACACACGAATCAAATCATTGCGCAATTCGGGGCGCTGCGCAATCTGGGTGGCCGGTGAAATAACCAACGTCCCCGTAATATCGAGCGCACTGCTCAAATCTGCCAATGCGCTATCAACATCACGGACCAACGCAGCATCATCACTGATGATAGGGGCATTCCACCGCGGCACAAACCGCACAACAGGGGCATGGCGTTCAACGATTTGGGTTGCACCAAACAAAAATTCTTTGTTTACCGGGATTTGCATCGGCAGCATACGTTCGACCCGACTAAATCCAGATAACGGCACATCGGCAAGTTTTTTGGCGACACCTTCCCGCAGTGCACTGTTTTTTTCAAGGGTCACCGCAGGCGAAATCGTCAGCGTATTGGTAATCCCGAGGACTTGACTGAGTTCGGCAAACACATAAAACCGGGCACTGGTGCCTTCTGCAGGCAAATCACTGACGCGAATAGCCACGGTATACACGGGGCTACTTTCGGCCAACAATGTTTTGGCGTCACTGGCATAAATTTCGCCACGAAAGGGACGAATCGGCACATAGCGCGTGGTGTTTACCGTAGTGACATATTTATCGGATTGTGTTTCGACGAGTTGTAACTGATACAGACGACCAATCAACGCCAAAAACACCAATGCAACGATAAGTTTGGGGATAAATAAGCGCATAACGTACCTTTAATTGTTGAATCAATATACGTCGAGTGGTAATTCGCCACGGCGCATACTCCGCAACCACCGTAACAGCAAAAACATCGGTAACGCCGGTACCAAGATCACTAATAATCCAGGAATAAACACCACCGTAAAATATGTCAGCACATTAAAGCCACCGACGAGCGCAAATAACAAGAGCGCATTACAGAAATAATACACCACACTCCCAATAATCACCGCCACAATGGGGAGAATCCAATTTTCACTCGTAATCCGAGATAACAACAAAAACACCGTCACCACCGCCAAAATCAACCCGATGCTATGCATACCAAGCCACGACCCACTCATACTATCGTAAATGATTCCACCGTAGAATGCCCATCGCCCGATGGTCACGATGGGTTCAATCAATGTCCGGAGCACAATCAACAACAAGAGCAAATTAAGCGAAACGCCAAAAATATCAGTCAAAAATACTTTTTGACCAATCACAATCACAATCAACAGCACGATAGTACGGATCTCGTGCCAAACGATTTCTTCTATTTTGTATCGTTGTGGATTATCCATACGTAGTGTACCAATTCAGGATTAATATATGGTTGCACGTCGACGACTTTGCTCCGCCCATCAATACGGGTCGATTTGACAATCCCAATGGGGATGTCTGCAGGGATAGCGGCGTTCGGCAACGATGGACCATATAAACGGGTAAGCCCGGCAGTAACAACACTATCACCATCGGCAACTTCTGCTTCGCGCTCGATTTCGCTCATCTGCAACATGCCGTTTTGTTGGATGCTACCTTGCAAAATCCCACGCACCACCGCTGTCCCATGGTATGCCTGAACGCTAATAACACTACTATAATCATCGATGAGCGTCATACTCGCACTATCAACATTTACCACCGATATCACCCCGACCAAGGCAGGTGGACTACTTTGATAGCGCGAAATAACTGCCATACCTACTTTGACGCCACTACTACTCCCTACGCCAATCAGGACAATTCGCCGACCATCGGCCAGTGTTTGGACACTGACATCAGCGCCGATAAGTTGCCACGGGTGTGTTTTTTCGATGCGCAACTGTTCACGCAGGCGCATATTTTCGATTTCGATTTGCGGGATGCGCAAAATTTGCGCTTTGAGGTCGCTATTTTCTTTCAGCAAGGTATCGCGTTCTTGGGTAACCCGTTGTAAATCCTGCGAGCCAGCCAACAAGTCACTAGCGCGCAGATTTACACCATAGACCGACGATACCAATGGAGTCAAACTATTGGTCAAATACGCGCGTACCGGAGTTAATACTCCTTGCGTATCAAGCAAAAAGGCCACAAGTGCCACAAATAGCATGGCGCCGATGATGAGCGCATTGCGCCGATAACTCACGCCCCCACGAAAAGACGAACGATCACGCATACATCGGCGCCCTCACACTCCACCCACGACGGACGTCGTGATTGCTTAGTACTTCACTCGACGAGTTCGCTGGGTCGACATCAAAATATCCCGATAAATCGGATTTTGGAATTCTTCGACCATTTTGCCGGCGCCACGGGCCACACACGACAAGGGGCTTTCGGCAACATAGACGGGCATCCGCGTCTCGGCGGCAATCCGACGATCGAGACCACGCAACAAGGCGCCACCACCAGCCAATACAATCCCATGTTCCATCACATCGGCAATCAATTCTGGCGGAGTTTCTTCGATGGCCGAACGAATATCAGCCAAAATAGTATTGATTGGCCCTGAAATACCTTCGCGGAGCTCAACACTCGATACTTCTACGGATTTGGGTAACCCGGTCAGCATATCGCGACCACGCAACACCACTTTGAGTTCTTCTTCAAGGGGGTAGGCACTGCCGGCAGCCACTTTGGCACGCTCGGCCATGCGCTCGCCGATATGCAGGTTATATTCACGGCGGGCAAATTCAATGATGGCTTCGTCGATTTCGTCACCAGCGGTACGAATCGAGTGGTTGACCACAATCCCACCCAACGAAATCACGGCGACTTCAGTGGTACCGCCACCAATGTCGATAATCATTGAGCCGATAGGCTCGTCGACGGGTAAGCCGGCACCAATCGCAGCCGCCATCGGTTCTTCAACGACATAGGCTTCACGAGCATTGGCGTTGAGAGCAGCATCACGGGCAGCCCGCATTTCGACTTGGGTCACTCCTGACGGCACCCCAATCACCACCCGTGGGCGCGGCGAAATCAAACCAAACGAGCGATCATGAGCTTTTTCGATGAAGTGTTTAATCATTTTTTCGACAACATCAAAGTCAGCGATTACACCGTCTTTGAGTGGTCGTACCGCAATGATATTAGCGGGGGTCTTGCCAATCATGGCTTTGGCATCGGCACCAACGGCAATTACCTGCTTGGTTTTGCTGTCGATAGCCACCACTGACGGCTCGCTAATCACAATCCCACGCCCACGCACATGGACCAATGTATTGGCAGTACCAAGGTCGATACCGAGATCACGACCAAAGGCACCAAATAAAGCATTAAGTGGATTAGATATTCGCACTGTACGTTCCTCTATCCCATTGTACCGGCATATACCGCTACAACATCATGTCGCAATTACACCCTATGAGTCTCACGAAAGTGCGTTTAGTGTTCTTCAAATACGGCTTTCACACGGAACATCCCTTGTTGCGCATCAGCACTATTGGCCAAAGCTGCATCACGATCTAACGACGCCCGATTAGCATCATCACGCAAGGCATTTACCAAATCAGTCACTTGTGCTGTTGGTTCGACACCAGTGACATCAACCGCTTGTAGCGCACTGACATGCTCCAATATCCGCGATAGTTGCGTCTGCATGCCATCAATTTCATCGTCGGTGAGGCGTAATCGCGCTAAATCTGCAACTCGCACCACATCAGCCCGTGTTAATGCCATCTGTCTACCTCATTTACACTACACAAAAACACGCCGTATCGTATGTTCCGCATTGTCACCACAATGTGATTCGTATGGATTGCGCTATCCGCAAAAACGTTGCACTGCCACTATAGTACCACACTCATGTACCAACCCAAACTATTCCAACCGAAATTACCGTGCATCTATATCTTTAGTTGTCTATTTTGGTGACCGTGGCCACCACCGTACCAGTAGGGAGCGGTTGTGGCGTCGCAGTAAGGAGCGGGGTAACAACAACCGTACCCACTACTGAGGGAATAGGCACACTCGTCGTCGATACAATCGGGGCTGGAACACTTACATTCGCCTGTTCAAGTTGCACAACCGGAATGTCACTCATCAAACGAATATCTTCGGGGATTGTTAATTGCCCCTGCCGCATCATGTTACCATCATCCCACGTACCCACACTCACCGCTGCCCGAATATCGTTAATCGACCCACGTTGTATTGCACTCGGGCTCATAATAATTTCAATCATCACAATTGCAGGGTTGGCCCGCACCACCATGTCAGCCGGTACATCGCGAATATCAATCACTACCGGTATCGTTAGTCGTACAGGTTGGCTACTCTGCTCGACTGTTAATCCCACTTCGACGTTTTTTGCGGTGGCATCGAGCGGGAGAATTCCCTCGGGAAATGCGATTTCGACGGTTCGTGATACCGACTTCGTGAGATCATTGATGTCAATTGGCACCGTTTGCACACTGGTCGTTTTTTCAAGGATTTGCGAACTCCCAGTGATGGATACCAACAACGGATTCACCCGTACATCACGTAACCGGAACCCAGCTGCCACAAATCCCGTGACTTGAGGTAATACCACTACTTCTTTGGCACCGATTTTTTGCTTGATTTCAATAGCAACATCTACTTTTTCTGGTGTTATTGTCAATCCATTAATCGGTTTATCAGTACTATCAATCAATAAAACCGGCAACGCATTCGTATAACTCGCCGTAACGGACCCATTGATATCAACATTGACGCGCGCTTCTTTGATCCGTTTAATCAACGTCTGCGGTCCATAGACTGACACCGTTTGTTGCGCCAACGGGATAGTCGGTGCCAAGACTTCGACCCCAATCCCAGGACTACTAAATTGTTGACTGTTAATCACCACGGGTACCGTAATTGTTTTGAGCATATCCACGCGCACATCCAAAACATTCACGGCATATTTGAATGTCATATACCCAATATCATTCCGCGTTGATGTGACATCAATCGGCACTTTCTGTAGCGCTACAGTCGCATTGGTCAAATCAACCATGGCTTGAATGTCGCCATCACGCAACTGACTCAACGTGTTTTTGGCAGCCCATACTTCTACTTGAATAGTCCCAAGTGTGGGTTGAATTTGCCCATTTGCGTCGATAATCACGGCATCAACCGGCAAATTTTTCACATCAATGGGGATTTCATAGATTTTGCGATCTTCGGGATTTTGGGTCACCGTCACAAATCCCCACAACGCCAATGCCGCAAAAAACGACAAGGCCAGACGCACTCCCGCCACCGATAAACGCATCATGCTGCCACCTCACGATTCGTTTCGGTATCTATCCGCAATAACTCGACCAACAACACCACAATCCGTTCTTCGTTGAGTTGGCTAATCATTTGCCCATCATGAAACATTGTCACCGCGCCGGTTTCTTCTGATACCACCACAGCGACCGCATCCGATTGCTCGGTAATCCCCCGGGCAGCCCGGTGACGGGTACCATAGCGGCGCGCACCGCCCATTTCTTCGCTCAGTGGCAATACTACATTGGCCGCCAAAATGCGTTCACCACGAATCAGTACCGCCATATCGTGTAAGGGCGCATTGGGATGAAAAATAGCCATCAACAACGGCACACTCGTGCGCGCATCGAGATGCACCCCTCGATCGGCATAATCTTGGAGCCCCACATTACGCTCGAGCACAATCAAGGCCCCAATCCCTTGTTGTGACAACAACATGGCGCTCCGTGCGACGGTTTTGAGCATCTGCATGCGACCACCATCATCGTTTCGCCGCCGGAAATTGGCATACCACAAACGATTCGATTGCCCCAACGATTCAAGCAAGCGCCGTAATTCAGGCTGAAATACCACCGGGATGGCCACGACTAATGCGGGTTGTAACGTGTATACCACAATCCAACGAATCGTTTCGAATGGTGATAATGCTAGCAAAAACACCAACACCACAATCACCAAAATCCCTTGGATTAATTGGACGGCCCGCGTCCCCCACATCATTTTCAAAATCCAATAAAACAACCCCGTTACGAGCGCAATGTCGATTAACGGCACTGGGCTCGTGAATGGGTTTAAGCGCGCGAACAAATGAATTATCTGATTCAGCCAATCGGATTCAGCAAACATCGTATTTGTTATCCCGCATCAAGAATCACAATCAAGTTTTGTGTTTACTACAGATTGTAGCATAATTTACAATTAACGTACACCATCTTTACGGGTATTTTCACAATGCAATTATGGTCGACGTGGACGCGGGGATTTGCGACGTTGCGCAGGCGGTAAGCGCCGATAGTCATCACCGTCCATGATAATAAATTCTTCGCAGATGGCCCGATCACTCATCCGCGAAAAAATCCGCGGTTCGATTTCTTCGGGGCGGCGATTACTGGTAATCACGGTAGGCATACGCCCGTTATAGCGATGGTTAATAATCTGGAAGAGTTTTTCACGCGCCCAAGGTGTGGTGTTTTCGGTGCCCAAATCATCCAAAATCAAGATAGCCGCATCGCGAATCAATTCAAAGCGTTGGTCATACTGTACTTCACTCGACGGGCCAAACGTTGAGCGCAAATGATCGAGCAAATCGGGGACCACCGCAAACAACACCCGGTAGTTTTGTTTGAGGAGCTCATTGGCAATTGCACTCGCCAAATGTGTTTTGCCGACGCCATAATTCCCAAAAAAGACCAACCAGCCGTCCGGTTTTTTGGCGAACTCGACCGCCCGCATAAACGCCCGCTTGACCCCACGCATGTCGGTATCAAAGGTCTCAAATGTTTTGTCTTGGAAGGCGCTCAAATTGCTCATTTCGAGCAAATCATTGGCGGTACGGCGGGCACGATCGGCCAGTTTACATTTGCAGGGAACGAGCATACCAAAGCGCGGATGCCCAAAGGGCACCGCTTCTTTGTAGTAGCCGATTCCACCACATTCAGGGCAAAGGTTCGAGGTCACTTACATCACTCCCCCGACGAAATAAATCGCCATAGGCACCATCAGTATAGCGCGTCACATCTATTTCGGCCCCAGGTGTCGTTGGCGTGGCATCACCACGGCCATCTTTGCTCCAACGTGCGAGGATTTTGGCGATATAACGCCACGAACGCACATTGGCCAACACTGCTTCACGGATTGCATCGGGTAGCCATGTGGCCGGGTATTGCGCTTCGGCACGCTGTAATTCCGCCAAAATCATCGGGGTCACTACCCCAATGTGTTGCTCGTACACCGCCACGATTGAAGGAATAGGCAGTAGCTCTACAGCTGGTTCAGCGCTAACTTCGTGGCGCTGTGCCCAGGCCAGATTGGCGGCAGTATGCACCAAATACCAATTAATCGCCCGGCCATGGGCATCTGGGCGCACCACGTGCATGATGGTCCCACGTTTTACGGCGAGCCCCAAGCCTTCGGCCAACAAATCACTGGGACGAGCATGGACAGCCACCACTTGTAAACTCTGAGCCAAAATTTCGTCTGTAACCAACGCATCCCAGCTCACCCGTCGTGGCCGACTGGTCTGGCGTGTCACCATCGCAAACAAATGCAGGGTGACTTTGAGTTCGAGCAGGCTGGTAATGTGCGGCAAAGCCCGCATCACAAAATCTGCCGGGAGTGGGACGAGTTGATTGGAATCATTGGACATCGCTTAGTATCCTTCGGGAGCGCGATACGTCAGATCGGCAAAACGCGTCGTCGATGGGTCAAAACGCATATTTACCACCCCCACCGGACCGTTACGGTGTTTGGCGATGTGGATTTCGGCGATACCTTTTTTGTCGCTGTCTTTGTTGTACAACTCATCGCGATAAATAAACATCACGATGTCGGCGTCTTGCTCAATCGAACCCGATTCACGCAAGTCGCTAAGCATCGGTACGTGACTTTGGCGCCCTTCAACGGCACGTGACAGCTGCGACAAGGCAATCACGGGCACGTTGAGCTCACGCGCCAAGGCTTTGAGTCCACGCGAGATTTCACCGACTTCTTGGACGCGGTTTTCTTTGCCTCGCCCCGACATCAACTGCAAATAGTCGATGATAATCAGGCTCACGCCGTGTTGTGATTGCAAGCGCCGTGCTTTGCTCCGCAATTCCATGATACTAATACCGGGGGTGTCTTCGATATAAATCGGTGCTTGGGCCAAGCGACCCATGGCATCAAAGACGATTTTGAGCTGATTATCGGGGACTTGGCCAAGGCGCAAGCGATGGGTATCGATTTGGGTTTCCATGGCAATCAAGCGTTGTACGAGCTGTTCGCGACCCATTTCGAGGCTAAACACCGCCACCGTATTGGAGTAATACATGGCCACGTTGTAGGCCAGACTCATGGCAAACGAGGTTTTGCCGGTACCTGGGCGGGCCGCCAAAATAATCAGGTCAGAGCGCTGTAAGCCACCGGTGATTTGGTCGAAGTCACGGTAGCCGGTCTGCACACCCATGACTTCGCCGCGATGTTCTTGTAGGTAATTGAGTTGTTCGTAGTAGCTATCAACCACCGACGAAATATGCACGAAATCTTGCGAGGTACGTTTTTGGGCAATATCAAACAGCAAGGCTTCGGCTTTGTCGATGGTTTCATCGATTTCGATTTGTTCGTTATAACCGAGGGCAGCGATTTGAGCACCGGTATTGATTAAGCGCCGCAAAATCGCCGTTCGTTCAACGGTGCGGGCATAAAACTCAACGTGGTACGAGGTCGGTACGCCTTCGACTAATTCGGCCAAATAGATGACGCCACCCACCTGATCGAGATGGCCACGTCGGCGTAATTCTTCTGAGACGGTGCGGGTATCAGGGGGGACGCGGTTGTTGAAGCAGGCCAACATTGCTTCGTAGATTTGGCTATGGCGCTCGAGATAAAAGTATTCGGGCTTGAGCCAGGCCGCAATGGCGGCGAGGGCATCACGATTGAGCAATACCGATCCCAACGTCGCACGCTCGGCATCAACATTGCTTGGCAGCGTTGGTTGTGTCATAGGAATTGCTCCTCGTAGGGGGGATAGTAGCGCAACATGCCATGCCTATAATAGGCATGGCATGGAGAAAACAACAACGCGCAGAAACGTACAAAGACGACTAGGCGTCTTCGCCAGCAGCGGTCACAGTAACCTTGACAGTGGCTTCCACACCCGAAATGATGCGGTAGCTGACATCAAAGGTACCCACGCGCTTGATGGGCTCGTCCAACACGATCCGGCGGCGGTCGATTTCGACGCCCACGGCGGCATGTAACTTCTCTGCAATGTCTGAAGCAGTCACTGAACCGAACAAGCGCTCGTTTTCACCGACACGCTCCACAAAGCTCAACGACACACCACTGATGCGTTGTGCCAATTGCTCGGCCTCGGTGCGCAATTCGGCTTCACGCTTGCGCTGTGCAGCAAACCGCTCTTCGGCTTGTTTGATGGCACCACGGGTTGCAATGACTGCAAAGCCTTGGGGCAACAAGTAGTTGCGACCAAAACCACCCGAAACTTCTTTAATTTCACCTGCTGCACCAACATTATCGATGGTCTTGGTCAGCAATACCTTCATCTTCGTCGCCACAATTGGCTCCTTATCCCGCTCACGTAACACTCTATAGCGCTACGTCACAGACAATAACCTATGCCTGACACAATATGCTCCCCCCATATTACCACAGCGAATGGTGAGGGTCAAACCGAATTTGCAATTGGTGGTTGCTGATATATTACATTTGTCTCGCACAGGGCACACA
>DBCF01000043.1:0-1022 GCA_002292925.1 Roseiflexaceae bacterium UBA965
CTGATTGCTTTGGCGGTGCGACCAGCACCGAGGTCAACAGTGGGAAGCGCGGCCATATCGCCAGCGACACCACCGCGGTCAGTGATATCGTCGTAGCCGAGTTGGCCATTGAGATTGTCGCCCCAACACTTGACCGTATTGTTGTCGAGGATGGCACAGGTATGTGAGCCACCGGCGCTGATTGCTTTGGCGGTATGACCAGCACCAAGGTCGATGGTCGTGAGGGCGGCCATGTCGCCGCTGGCTTTGCCGATGGCGGTGATGCTATCATACCCAAGTACGCCATCGTCCCCCAATCCCCAGCACTTGACGCGATTATCATTGAGAATCGCGCAGGTATGCCGCAATCCGCGACTAACTGATTTGGCAGTGTACCCCACGCCGAGGTTGACAAACGGCAACGCCAGCATATCGCCGCTCAGTTTGCCTTGGTCGGTCGTATTATCGTAACCGAGTTGGCCATCGCTATTGTCACCCCAACATTTGAGTTTGTGATTGGCAAATATGACACAGGTTGAACTATAGTTTGCCGAAATGCTCTTGATTGGCGCGGCACTGGCATGAGTTGGATGTGGGGGCATTATGCTAGCGAATATACCAAATAGTAATAATCCAAAAAGAAATTTGCGCATAAAAATCTCGTACATATATGAATTAGCGTATTAATTTTATAATACACGAATTTGCGACAGGAAAAATGAAAATTATAGATATAATTATGAATTAATTGTTAATCTTTTGCGGATTGTTGCACTTTATCTCGCACAGGGCACGCAGAGGACGCAGGGGGATTGTAACTACTTCCTACTTTAAGCTTCGCACTTCCTCCTTCGTTTGGCGTCATTCCATGCCGGGTGCAGGCACCCGTCGCGTGGAATCTCCGTGGCTTGCCAAGCAATTGATGCCTACCGATGCGAGATACATGATGGCTCACGCGGAGGCACGGAGCTGCGAACATAACCACTTTCTCCTTAAGGGCGAATAGCGGCGAATGAATTGGCCGACATGATTCGCCACTCCTT
>DBCF01000043.1:1124-2700 GCA_002292925.1 Roseiflexaceae bacterium UBA965
TATGCACATTCGTCCTGCCACCGCCGCCGACATGGCCGCCGTCCACGATTGCTGGCTAGCCACAGACTTCACTGACCCAGCCGAATACGCCGCTATGCTGCCGTTGGGGATTGCGCCATGGTGGCCCCATTTGTATGAACATGGACGGCTCCTCGTGGCCGAAGCCGACGGGGTGATTGTGGGTTTGGCTGGCACCCAAACCCGTGGGCGGGTCTGTTATTTGGCCGATTGTTTTGTGCGCCCCGAGTGGCAATCGCACGGCATCGCCAAAGCGTTGTTGGCGCAACTGCACACCGACACCACGCTCATCCACTGTACCTTGGCGTCGGGTGACCGCCGGGCGGTGTCGCGCTATTTGCGGGCGGGGATGGTGCCCCGCTGGCCGATGTACTTCCTTACCACCAACGATGTGACTCGTATGGCGGCGCCACAACTCACCGCCGTGGTTTGTACTGATATCGAAAACTGGTTACATCACGACCGCCAATTTTTAGGGTTTGATCGGCGCGTCGACATCAATCATTTTTTTGTGGGGAGCACGGGGGCGGTATTGCTCCAGCTTTTTGCGGGCCCGCAACTGGTGGGCCAAGCGGTAGTCCAAAAGCGGCGTTATGATTTGTCGCCCCTCGACAAACGCAACATTGGCCCAGTGGCGGCCTTTGATGTGGCGCATGCTGCTGCGGTGCTACAGAGCACGGTGGCGTGGGCTATCGCCGATGGTGCGGTGAGTGCCAGCCTGCGTGTGCCCGCTGAGCACCCGGGCTTGGCCGTGTTGCTCGACAGCGGCATGCACATCAGCGATGTCGAGACCTTTTGTGCCAGCGCGGAATGGTTTGATCCGCGCTGTTATGCGCCGTCGGGGATATTGTAGGGGTGGATTTGTAGCGCCGCAGTCTGCTGCGACGCTACGGGTTGTGCGTTACGGTGTGGTACGTACCACACCGGCATATTTTTCAAAGAATGCCGACAACAAATCGACGACGCGTTGTTTTTTGGTTTCACGCATGCCACTGAAGCGCGACATGGGTGGCAAAATACTGTCGAAGTCCGTGCCGCTGGTTTTGAGGGTGCCATTGCGGAAGGCATACTCGAGCAACTGGCGTGTCGGTGCATCCTGCAACGCCTCGGTTCGAAGCGGTCGTACTCGCGCATGGTCTGGTAGTCGAGGTCTTTGCGGTCGACAACAAACAGCAATTTGTCGATGTGGGGTAGCGCCGCCGCGAGTTGGGCGGTTTTGAACGATGTCAGTGTTTTGCCGCTGCCGGTGGTATGCCAGATATAGCCACCAGCTTGGCGGGTGCCGCTCTGTTTGTAGTTGTGGGCGACGTCGATGCGTGACAAAATACGTTCGGTAGCGGCAATTTGGTAGGGACGCATCACCAACAACAGTTCCTCGCTGGTGTAGACGCAATATTTGGTGAGTACATTCAAAATAGTATGTTTGGTCAACAGCGTGCGGGTCACGTCCATCAAATCCATGATTGGTTTGTTGGTGGCGTCGGCCCAAAACGAGGTGAACTCGAAGCTATTGCTGGTTTTTTTGCTCTGGGCGTGTGCGCTGGCACTGGCTTCTTTG
>DBCF01000118.1 GCA_002292925.1 Roseiflexaceae bacterium UBA965
CCGCTAGCGCTTGTTATGTAACAAGCGCTAGCGGCTTGGGGTATCATCCACATGCCGCAAGGTTCGTATGCTATTTTCGGAATAAACGAGAATCACCACCTGCCGCAGTCCGCAATAAATTCATTCACCTGATAGTGGTTGTGTGCGCCAAATAACCTGCCACCAATGCACGATATCGTGGCGCCAGCGGGGAGCCCACGCCACATCATGCTGTAACAATTCATAAAAGATTAATCCTGTTAACAACACAATTCCATAAAATTTGTACGACATCATTAATAACGTAATGAACCCATAGTATTCGGGGTAGCCAAAGCTTTTGTAATTACCAAATGCAATCAATGCGTAACTCATACCGATAACCCCAAATACACCAAGTGGGAGCAGTCGGTCATAAAAATGCCACCATATCATGATAAATACCATGACAAGCAAGGTCGTATAATGGATCCACGCCACCGGGATCGCCACTACCATCAAAATCATAAATAAGCCATATTGCAACGCATATGCGCTACTATTACGGGGGAATTCGCGTAATGCGATGACACACACTGCCGCCGAGACCACCATCGACAAATACGAAGCGATGTGTTCTATTTGGGGGATACCAAATCGTTGCATTTCGTAGGGAGTATCATAAAATCGCGTCAAGAATCCAGCGATGGTTTGATTATCAATCCACGAAGTAGTGCCACCAATACTTGGCAATATCGTTTGCGCATACAGGATGCTGGTATGCCAATCTGATGCCCAAATCGCCCACCCATTCCACAATACCATCCCCAATACAAATCCCACCAGCGCCCACCACCGTCGTTTCACGACAAAAAACATCAATACAATGATTGGGTAGATTTTGAGCGACACCAAAAATGCCAGCACGACCCCAGCCCAGCCATCTCGATCGCGACGTGCACACCAAAACACCAGCGTAAACCCAAATAACAACACCACATCAGTCTGCCCAAACGTAATACTATCGTAGAGTGACTGATAATTGAGTACAATCACCATTGTCGCAAACCACCACCAGCGTGCAGTGGGGTTAATAATCACCATCCAAATCAACAACGTTGCGACCAATAAGCCAATATTCACTATCCGAAAATAATTCAACACGGTCATATCAGATAATGCAATAAATGGCGTAAACAACAAAATATAAAACGGGGGGCGTTTGTAGACGGCAAACGGATTATCCGACACTACTTTGACTTGATACAACACATCGGTATAAATCCAACGCCGGGCCGCATTCAACCAAATACTAAAATCCCCACTCCCGTATTGAAATACCCGTGGCAGCATCACTACCTGATGCACAAGCGACATGATTGCCATGGTTATCATGCCGTACCACGCTGCAATCAATTGGGCGAGGTGCTGGTACCGACTACGGTGCAACACCCATACACTCAAGCGACCACTCACCAATAACCCGGCAAGCACGATGCCCATCCATTGCGTATAGGTCATTAATGGAATCAAGACGTGATCAGCCTTGAGCATTAATTGAATAATCGGTAATGACCACCAGACCACGCCACACCATACCGGTAAATCTCTCCCGCGCATACTCCAATTTGGTTGCACGATACCAATAAGATACGCAATCCCAATCCCGGTAATCCCCACAAATAACCACGCCACACCCCAAAACAAAAACTGCATCACTTCATACGGACGCCACCACAAACACACACCAATCACCATATTTACACTAATAATCATCCACACGCTCAGCACAGGCGGGATGCGCATCAAAATCGCAAATACCCCGAGGAGCCCGGCGATAGCCACAATACACAATATTGTGTATAGACTAATCACGGGAATAATGGGTGCAATCACGCTCAAACTCGCACCGAGAATCATCACGCCAAGCATGCGGGGGTCGTTAATACTAGTCCAGACGGTACTATCTATTTTGAAGGGCACAGACCACGACCATTGGAACTGATTCAATACCAGCAAATGATATTGGCGAATGGTGCGGTTGACCGTAAGCTCTGTGGCAATCTTTGAAGAAGTTAGATACACATTGATTTTTTCGATCATCTGTATATCGGGGGAGCCATTTAACAACGTCAAAGAAATAATTTTCATCCCACCAATGAGTTGTGGAAAACGAATACCGCTCAAGGCCTTTGTCCAACGAAAATCTACTTCTTGGCCATTAACATCCAACTGTTCGACAGCATGTGTCCCTTCGAAATACATCGAATCATTTTGGCCAACCACGATGTTCACGAGCGTATCAGGGACGACAATACTGATAAATATACATACCATCACAATACTTACCCAAAGCGCACGGTGATAAACAACCATCAATATGCGTGACCATACTGAAATCGGGCCAATTGCTAGGGCAACCTCACGGTCAGCGGGGATAATTGGTGCCATTTTTATGATTACTACCTTTTACAAATCTATACAATCATCATTTTAATCGACACAATCTTCATTGCATGTTGACTATTGCACTGATAACGTTCTACAGATTATTCAATAAATTACACAATAGTTGTATACTAGCACATAGATTACAAACAATTATACAAATCGTTGCTATTACCCATATAATCATCAAATTACCCACCAATTCACACCTCAAATACTGAGAAACAATGCATTTGCAATCTCGTAACGTGAGGCTACGGTAATTGTGTGGATATCAAATCGGCAATATATTTCACCGATAGTACCATAATCATCCCGTATCAATACGTTATGATGGCGAAGGCCTTGCATGTGCAATACTTTAAAATCAACTATCTTTCCTATGAATTTACTGAGTGCGCTTACTGAATGTGCGAACAAATTATAAATACATTATTAATATTGGCGGCTGTATTAATTATTTTAAATAAATACAATTTTACAAAGAACGTTTTTTATTCCGCTTATTATTCGCAAAATGTGTATTTTTCTGTTACTATACATTGTAGAACTATACACGATTATATTGGTGGAGCGCACGATGTCTGCCAAATCCGACTCGATATTAAACCATGCCAATCTATCACTGCATCGCGCGCGCGTAACGGATTTTGGGGTACTACAAGCATTACTCGATGACTGTGCCGCAACCTTACGGGTACGCTACGGCATTGGCCCATGGGGTATAGCCACGACGGCACGCCAGATGGAGCGCCACATGACACGGCATCACATCATGTTGGTACATTATCTCGGTGTGGCGGTCGCTACATTTACCCTTGCGCCAACGACGCCCAGTTGGTACCCGACGGATATCTTTACCCCCACGCCTAAGCCAGTGAGTTACCTCTATAATCTCTGCGTACTCCCGTCGTTTCAAGGGCAAGGAGTAGGATTGTGGTGTGCCGGCAAAGCCGTAGAGCTCGCATTTACCCAAGGGTATGGTGCTATTCATTGCGACTTATATGCCGAAATCAGCGAATCACATCGCTTTGCGCACAATGCAGGTTTTATGTGGTGTAGCGATATCACCTACGCCAGCCATATACACATGTTGTGTGAAAAACTCATTTGATTTCCCTCCAATCACGTACCCACGCATACAACCGGTGACCATCAGCCAGCCATTCCCGCCCCCACGACGTCCGTTCCTGCCATACAAGGAACCACATCATCCCCAACAGTGCCAGCATGCCATAGAGTTTGTATGAATCAATAATTGTAGCCACTATACCGACATCCAACCGAAACACAAAACTTAAAAAATTACCAAATCCAATCAATGCAAAGCTGGCCGCCAAGATACTTACACGAGCGATGCTTACCTGCTGAGTAATGGCATACCACAGCACCATCACCCAAATCAAATAGAGCGGTACTTGATAGCCGACCCATGCCACTGGGATCGCAAGTGCCATCACCATCACAAACAATCCGTATTGCAGTGCAGCCAAACTACTATCGGCTGGGACATCACGCATCGTCACCACTGCCGAAAGGGCCATAATCACCAGTGCCAGCACACTCGCCACCGCCGTCCAATCCCCGTCGTAGAATGGCGCAAGTGGGTATGATGGTGCCACGAGACGAGCGACAAACGCATAGATTGTTTGATTTTCGACGTAGGCCGTCGTACCACCAATAATTGGCAATACTTCTCGCACAAAAGTCACATAATCAGCCCAGCCAACCACACCCACACCAATCAGATTAAATACCACCATCCCAATGGCAAAACCACGTACGCCACGCCAACGCCGACGCAAAATGATGTATCCAAGCAACACAATTGGGTAGAGCTTCATCGTCGTCATGAGGGCAATCAGCCAGCCGGCGGCATCATCGCGATTACGCAAAAGACACCAATAACAGATACTACACAGCAACGCAATCACAATGTCGATTTGGCCATAACGCAATGTCTCAAGCACAGGGTTCAAATTGGCACAAATTATCAGGGTAGGAATCCACCACCACCATGAACGCACTGCAATCATATTTCGCCAAATCAACGCAGTGGCAATCAGTAAACCAATGTCAATATAGCGATATATCTGCAACACCGCATTATCAGCAAACCCCGCCAGCGGAATAAACAACATGCCATAAAACGGTGGGTATTTATAAATATACCCAAACACGTCGGCAGCAATCGCTGGCACATCATACAGGCTTCCGGTGGCGAGCCAATGCCGGGCGGCAATCATCCAGACATTGAAATCAGCACTGCCTCCTTGCATGATTCCTTGCCAGCCAATCATCAAGTAGATAATCGTCACAATCGCCATACCATACAAAAAAAACCACTGGCGGAACCACTGTGCGATTTG
>DBCF01000211.1 GCA_002292925.1 Roseiflexaceae bacterium UBA965
GGTGGTCGATCGATGCGCACAATCAATTCGATGTTGTGGGCTTCGGCCTGAGCCATGATGCGGTCGTATTTGAGCCACGCACTTTGGATGGCATTGGCATTGCGGCGATCTTCGAAATCGCCGCGTCCATGGATTTCGACATCTTCCCACGGCATCTGGATGCGGGCATAGCGTGCCCCCAATTGGGCCGCAGTGGCAAATGATTGGGTGACCACGGCAGGGTCGGGTTCGTACTGGATGTTAAAAAGATTGACGCCCAAATATTGTTGGTCGGCGTAGGGGCTGATGTGCGGGGTCGGCTCCGTCACAATCCCACGGTGCCAAGCGTTGTCGAGCATGGTGGTGGCGATGAGGGCGACGAGGCAGCCGAGCCAAGGGCCGTGGCGAGTGATGATGGTAGAAAGTTTGTTCATTCGCTTAACCACTGGGTAACAATCCGTTTGATGGCACCACCGACGGGGTACATCGCATAGCGATCGTCGCCGGTGCCGTAATAAATGTCGCTAAAGGTATTGTACGAAAAATTGTTTAGCGGTACGGCGCGCATCTGCCAAGCCATAGCGATAATAAGGTCGCGGGGCATGTCGGTCTGGGCGTGGCCGATCAAGGCATCGGTGACGTTGGCAGTCGCCTCGAGCGTATCAACAAAATTCCCGGTCTGGAGGCGTTTGGCGACACCGGTAATCACTTGTTGTTGACGTTTGGTGCGCTCAAAATCGTTGTCGGGGTGGCGGATGCGGCTATACGTCAAGGCGGTGACGCCATCCATGGTACTGGTCCCCACCTGAAACGACACTTCGCGATATTTGTAATCCATGGTGGGGAATTGGCTGTCGTACAAATCTTTGGTGATATCGACGGGCACGCCACCGAGGGTGTCGATGATGTTGATGAATCCGGCAAAATCGGTGAGTACGGTGTAATCAATGGGCACGCCGATGAGTTGACTAACGGTTTTGGTGGCTAGTTTCTTACCACCCCCCAACGCTGGGTAGACGTCGCCATAGACATGGGCGGCATTGATGCGGGCCGCACCGTAGCCCGGAATCGAAACGATTAAATCGCGGGGGAACGACAACAGCGATACTCGTTGGGTTTGCGGATTAATCCGTAGCAGTATGACGGCGTCGGTGCGTGACGGCGTTTTTTCTTGGGGGCGGCGATCTGACCCGAGCAAGAGCACCGTGATAGGTTGGTCGCTCCCGGCGGGTAATACGAAGGCCGGGACGGGCGTGGCGGTACTCGCTGCCACGGTGGCAGTGGTGTCGGTGATGGGAGGAGTCGACGCTACTTCGGTAGTACTGATTTGGTCAAGATTACGGACAATGCGTATGGCTGCCCAGCCACTGCGCGCCCCCACGACCACCAAATAACTGATGACAATTGTGGCAATACAAATAACGATAGATTGTACCCAGACCATACCGCGCGATGGTGGAATTTTGGCCGGTTTGATTTTGCGTGGTGGGTGTTGGTCGGGTGTGGGTTTGATTTTGCGTGGTTGAGGTTGGTCGGGTGTGGGTTTGATTTTGCGTGGTGGGTGTTGGTCGGGTGCGGGTTTGATTTTTGGTGGTTGGGGTGGCGTTGGCGGGGTATTGAGGAGATCTCCAAGCAGGTTGGGCGATGGCATATTGAGGAGCCGTTGACATTCGGCACATTGGGTCAAGTGGGTGTCAACGACGAGTTGTTCGATACTCCCAGGGAGGATCGAATTGGTGCGGACAAGTTTACGGATGTAGTGACAATCGTTGGGCATAATCATGAATCTGCTGTGTGAAGATTTGAGCCATTGTACCATTGATGAAGTAGGAAGTGTGAAGTGTCCCGACACCCAGCGTCATTCCATGCCGGTTGCCACAGCAACCGTAGCGTGGAATCTCCGTGCACAGAGAGATAATCGTACGCTTCCGCGCCTCCGAAAAAAGGGCATCTCGAAATGGCTGGCATTCATCGGCGCACATCAATCAACAAAATGCCTCTGAGCTCTCTGCGCCCTCTGTGCGAGCCAATTATGACTACGGCACGGCATAGGCTGGCATTCATCGGCATACCTCAATCAACAAAATGCCTCTGAGCTCTCTGCGCCCTCTGTGCGAGACAATTATGACTACGGCACGGCATAGGCAGGCATTGATCGACACACATCAATCACCAAACCGTCTCCGTGTCCTCCGTGTGCCCTGTGCGAGCCAATTATGACTACGGCACGGCATAGGCAGGCATTGATCGACGCACCTCAATCACCAAACCGTCTCCGTGTCCTCCGTGCGCCCTCTGTGCGAGACAATTATGAACGTAACTGTGTGCCCTGTGCGAGACATACAACTAGGTTTTTTTGACATTGGGGTATGCATGTGCTACCATTGCCATATGGCGTGGCGACGTCGCCAAGTGGTAAGGCAGAAGTCTGCAAAACTTCTATTCACCGGTTCGAATCCGGTCGTCGCCTCCATTACACCCCTCTCGGAATCGTCGGCGGTTCTGAGGGGGGTTGTGTTTCATCTGCGTATAGAGTTGGAAGGATGGTGCGTATATGACTGGCATCGACATTTCCCACCTCGATTATGCGAGTTTAATCGCACTCCGTGATGACATCAATCAACGCCTCTTGGCACTCCGCCGCACCCCAGCCATGCGCCTCGATGAATTGTTGGCGTTATTTGAAGAAACCAAAATTGCGTTGGCCGACCATGGTCACCAATGGCGCACCCTCGAACGCTGGCAATGGATGGATGGCGAAATTCGTTTTTGGCTTAATCCAATGGATACTACGCGCTATACGGTTGGCTGGTTTACCATCGACGATTTGATTGCCTGGTTACACGACAGTGGTCCGATAGTGCTATCATCTGCGTCACGTGATATTGGCATGCGCTGGATTGATGTTGATCAATCTAAAGATTAAATAATGATTAAATACACTGACGTGTATTGTTTTTGACGAAGTTATCCACATTATCCACATTTTGGGGATTGTAATCAGTATGTAATAAATACACCTTGAAGCGCATTTTGTGCATGTTCAAGGTGTATTTTGTTGGAGGGCGTATGCAGGATCATCCCAACGCTACCATTGTGCCACTTGGGGTGGCGATTGTGTCGTACAACACCTGCGAATTGTTGCGTACCTGCTTGGCGTCGTTACGGCGGAGCAGTGTGGTTACGGCGGTGGCGGTAGTTGACAATGGCTCGCGTGACGAGAGTGTGGCGATGATGCGCCGCGAATTCCCAGAGGTGCTGGTGATTGTGCCTGAGGCCAACTTGGGTTTTGCCAAGGGCACCAACGTGGCGATGCAGGCCCTGCGTGATGCCCACCCCACCATGGAATTCATGATGATGCTCAATCCTGATACCGAAGTGCATGACGGTGCGTTAGCAACGTTGATTGATTTTTTGCAGGCGCATCCGCGGGTCGGGGTGGTGTCGCCGCGGTTATTGAATAGTGATGGGTCGTTGCAACGGGCGGCGTTTCGCTTCCCCACACCGAGTATGACCTGTCTGGAGTTATTTCCGCCGGGCGAAGTAACCCCTGGGCGCTTGTATGATTCGTGGTGGAACGGGCGCTACGCCCAAGAAGTAGTCGGCAGTGCACCATTTGCCATCGATCACCCGCTCGGAGCCTGTATGCTCACGCGCGTTGCAGTGATTGCGACGGTAGGTATGCTCGATGATGGGTATTTCATGTATGCCGAAGAAGTCGACTGGTGCCAGCGGGTGCATGCTGCCGGCTGGGTGATTTGGCAGGCACCAGCAGCAGTGGTGACGCATGTGGGCGGGGCGTCGTCGCGCCAATTCAAGGCGGCTATGTTGCGGGCGTTGTGGCAGAGCCGGCGCCAATATTGGCAGCGCTGGTGTAGCCCATCTGATCAATGGTGGCATCTGTTTTGGTTGCGCTGGGGGATGTGCCGGCAGCGCTGGCTGGCATGGCGGCAGTACCAGCGCGGGCAGTTGAGTCGTGCTGATTACCAGACCCAAATTGCGGTTTATCGTGAGGTGGGGGCATGAGTACACAATTACCGATTAGTGTGGCGATTATCGCCAAAGATGAAGCGCGCCACATCGGGGCAGCTTTGGCTAGTGTGCTGCCGTGGGCCAGCGAGGTGGTGGTGTTGGTTGATGCGCGTTCGCGTGATGCTACAGCAGCGATTGCCCAGGCGGCTGGGGCGACGGTGTATCACGAGGCCTGGCGGGGTTTCCCCGGGCAACGCAATTTGGCGCTGGCACATTGTCGTGCGCCGTGGGTCTTTTTTTTGGATGCCGATGAGCGGGTCGAAGCCGATTTGTTGGCCGAATTAACTGCCCAAATTGATGCTATTCCTGCCGATGTGGCGGGGTTATGGGTGCCCCGGCATAACTTGTTTTTTGGGCGGGTGTTGCAGGGCGGGGGCTGGTACCCTGACTATCAATTGCGGCTGGTGCGCCGCGCCGGTGCCCATTATGATGAAAAAATCGAAGTGCACGAGGTGGCAACGGTTAGCGGCACGACGCAACAGTTGCACGGGCATATTACGCATTTAAATATCGAGACATTCGCTGAGCTATGGCAAAAACAAGCCGCCTATGCCCGGCGTGAAGCAGCGACTATGGCTCAAGCGGGGCGGCGGGCGCGTTGGCGCAATTTTGTGGGGGCGCCACTGCGTGAATTCAACTACCGCTACTTGCGTAATGGGGGCTGGCGTGATGGCTGGGTGGGGTTGGTATTGGCGAGTGTGATGGCGTGGTTTGCGCTGATGAGTTTTGTCGAATTGTGGCGCATCAATCAGGCGAGGTCGGTATGAGCAAATCATTGGCGGTGGTGATTGTGTCGTGGAACACCCGTGAGCTCCTGCGCGATTGTGTACGGAGTGTGCTGGCCGAGCAGGTTGTGGCGCAGGTGGTGGTAGTCGACAATGCCTCGCACGATGGCAGTGCGACCATGATCCAGCACGAGTTTCCCCAGGTGATTTGCATCGCCGAAGCAATCAATCACGGCTTTGCCAAAGGCAACAATATCGGCTTGCGGGTAGTGCTTGCTGCCCAAACACCCCCCACGTATGTCTGTACGCTCAACCCCGATACGGTGGTGTTGCCGGGTGCCTTGGCGCAATTGGTAGCGGCGATGGATGCCGAACCCACGTTGGTGGGGTGTGGGCCGCAACTGCGGTATGGGGATGGGCAGTGGCAATCATCGCGGCGGCGCTACCCGACGCTCGGATCATATCTATGCGAAAGCACGCCCCTCGCGCAGTATTGGCCACACAATCCGTGGCGCCAGCGCTATTTGATGACTGACCTGCCTGCGGCGACGAGTTGTCGCGCCGATTGGTTGGTAGGGGCGGCGCTGGTGGTGCGTACGAGCGTGGTGCAACAACGCGGCTTGTTTGACGAAGGATTCGCGTTGTATTCCGAAGAAATCGAATGGCAACGGCGCTTGACGGCGGCGCAACCCGGTGCCATCGCCTATGTGGCCGAAGCAGTGGTGACGCATTTTGAAGGACAGAGTAGCGCCCAGATTCCGGCGCAACGCCTAGTGTGGTTTTTTCAAAGCCGCATCCGTGACGCCTATCTGGCGTATGGCGCTGGGGTGGCGTTGCTGGTACGGCTGGGGCTACTCGTGATGTATGGTGGTGAATGGCTGCTTGAGGCGGGCAAATGGGTGGTGGGGCATAAGCGTGACTTACGCGCGACGCGTATGCACACCTATGCGCAATTGCTGAAATCGTTGTTGATATGGCACATGCACCCCGCCAAGATATGGTAGGATAGCCCTACCCGCAATCGACAAAGGAGCTGATAATGCGACTCGTGACATTCCAAACCAAAGCAGGGACTATTCACATCGGAGCGTTGCGCGCCGACGACCACGAAATCGTGGTACTTGACAGCGTTGCCCCTTCGATGTTGGCATTGATTGATGGTGGTGCTGAGGCATTGGCCCAAGCCAAATCAGCCTTGGCTGCTGCTGCCAAAGTAGTAGCACGCGCCGATGTGCGTTTGCTGTCACCCATCCCCCGCCCCAAACAAAACGTGATGTGTCTGGGAATGAATTATGTGGCGCACGCCATTGAATCACTGCGCGCCCGTGGCAGTGAGATCAAAATGCCCGAATTCCCGGTTTTTTTCACCAAAGCCCTCAATACCGTCTGTGGTGATGGCGATAGCGTGCCACTCGACCCCAACGTGACGTCACAACTCGACTACGAAGTCGAATTGGCGTATGTGTTTGGGCGTACTGCCAAAAACGTCAAAAAAGCCGATGCCTTGGATTATGTGTTTGGCTATACGATTTTGAACGACATTTCGGCACGAGACCTACAAAACCGCCACCAGCAGTTTTTCAAAGGCAAAAGCCTCGACAATAGCGGACCAATTGGCCCATGTATTGTGACTGCCGACGAAATTCCCGACCCCGCCACGCTTGCGATTAAGTTGCGCTTGAATGGCGAGTTGCGCCAGAGCTCACATACCGGCGATTTGATTTTTGATATCCCGTCGGGTATCGAATATTTGACGTTGGGTACGACCATCGAAGCTGGCCAAATTGTCTGCACCGGCACCCCAGCAGGTGTGGGCATGGGGTTGACCCCGCCGGCGTACATGAAGGCTGGCGATGTAGTCGAAGCCGAAATTGAAAAAATCGGCGTGTTGACCAACCACATCGTGGCTGCCTAATAGCGTTTGTAGGATGATGTGAGCCCACTTTAGTACTATTTGTACTGAAGTGGGCTTTTTGGGGTGTGTAAGGGTGTGCGTGATTGTTATTTGCAGTCGACAAGGGCGATGATGCGCCAATATTGCGTGGTTGCAATTACATGCATGACGTTGTTTTGTGCAAATGCTGGGGTGCGTTGCCATAATTGATTACTTATCACAAGATGCGTAACCCCTTTGCGGCATAAGACGGTGCTCGTAACGGGATCCTCGATACGGCGCATATCACGTTCGAATTGGGTATATGCGTGTGTCCAATGGGCAGAATGCCCATACGACACCATATGCTGGATGGTGAATTGTTGTAGTAGTTGATATCGGGTGGTGTAGAGTGTATCGGCAATCGACCGTGACGCGACATTCGGCACAAACATTACGACTGCATTGGTAGGGAGTGTGGCTAGCTGATTGGTTAATTCACTATTGGCCGGAACGGGAGCCGTGCGGTACAACGGTGCCGTATCTACTGCGATTCCGATTATGAGTGCCCCAATGAGAAAAAATCGGGTTTGGTGTTTTTGTGTGCGTTGGAGTACGTATTCAATTCCAAAGGCAGCACATACACACAGCGAAAGTGCCACGACCCCCCCAAAGCGCGCCCAGGCCCGGAATGCTCCGAGCCCCATGGTTTGGAGTAGTTGCGCCGGTAATGGCCATTGATCAATAAATTGCAGGGGTGCGTTTATGCGCGTTCCCAATGATAACAATAGGCCAAAGGTGATAATGCCAATGATGCTCCACCGTGATTTGCGTGGAATGCATTGTATGCCGATTAGGGCAAATAGGGTTGTAATTGCCCCGATATAGAGTACTTGCTCACTAGATACCTGCCAATCTATGGGTAATAGATGCAGTTTTTGCCAGAGGCTTAATGGTGAAGGGATGAGGTAATCGCTCAGCGAGGCACTAAACTTGCGTGATTCGTCTGCACTAAATTGCCGCAGGTTGACTTGCTGGGCCCGCAGGAGTGGGAGTGCCCCGATGGTACCGCCAATCACGACGTACCATACCAAGCGGTAATATTTGCCAATGTCGGCGAACCGCGTGATGTGCAGTCGCACCCCCACATACACGATACTGAGCACCATGCAGATAAACGTATATTGAAATGAATTTGCCGCCAACAAAAATGCAACAGCTGCCAGCGCATAATAGTGACGATTGCGCTGTGTGGGGGCCTGGACCCACCATTCTAGGGCGAGAAACCAGAGCACCACAAATTGTGTCGTCACAATATTGGGGTGATCGATGGCATGCATCGCCCGAAACGGTAACAAGATGGCGGCAATTGCGCCAAGCCGTAAGGCCCAATGATTGCGCACTCCCAACACATATGCCCAGTAGGCGGTCGTGATGCCAGTCAGGATGTGTGCCCCCAAAATAAGCAGATTAAAGGCAAGCGTCGGTGAGACGAGTACCAAGGATGGCGGAAGCATCCAATACATGAGCCAGGGAATATCGATATAAATTAAATCTAATCCATCAGGGTAGTTTTGGGTAGGGTCGATAAAGGGGTTGACATGACTACCAGCATTCATGGCAAAGCGCAATAACATATACAAATAATTGTACGTATCACTAGAAATAGCGCCGTCTGCTTGGGTAAGTACTGTGTGCATTGGATGCACGAACAGTGGCAACAATGGCAAGAGCGCGCTACAAAGGATGATTACATATGTCCACCCCCAGTTTTCGAGATGCATACGTACATCGTTGCGCAATTGCCCAATCCAACGCTTTGGGATGTGTGCGGATGCGGTGGTTTGTGTCGGGTACGGCGTTGACGTGGTAATTGCAGTGAATAGTGTATTGAGATAGTACTGCACGAATGAGGTAAATCGGTGTAATGTTGTTTGTAGCAGTGCGCTACGACAGACGGTGCAACCAACGAGATGAGTGCGGGTTTTTTTGTCGCTAATAGCAAAAAAACTCCCCGTATGTATTGTTTTATGTGTGTAAATACAAACATCAGTCATGATTATGTATGCGCTATCTTGTTTTAGGATATTACTATTCGTAGGGTGTTGCCATTCTTTGTATAATAACACTGTGAAAATTCATAAAATAATATAAAATACTGTTTTTTATGCAAAAAATTAATGTTTTTAGCAAAAAAACAAAAACACATACGATATCTTATTAATGTAATTGAACTTTTACGACGGATATTGCGCTAATTGTGCGATTAATAAATTACACTAATTATATAAAAAAGCATAACAATAAATAAAAATACATATTTTTGTCGTGGTTTGTATGCATAAAAAGAGGAGAGGACAAGTAATATATTTGCTTTACAAATTATTTTGCAAAATAAGCGATATGAGGTGAATCACACAAAACACTTACATTATGACGGAGCCAATAATATTTTCGCAATGGAGGGAGAGAGTCCACACACAGTAAAGAGTGTAGACAAAGGCCTGATCACGGGTCAGGCGTGTTGACTATAGCGTGTTGCATGTGGCACGGAGATTTGCAAGTGGCGATGATTTGCCAAATGAAGCAAGTTATTCGGCGGTGAGGGTTTCTTGCGGGAGAGGAGTACGACCGATTTTGAGCAGATAAATCAACAAGACACCGGCCATGCGGATCCCGGCTGCGACAAACAAGGCAATCTGATAATCAAAGTGTTGGGCCATCCAGGTGCCAACCAGCGGCATAATCAAGGTGGCAATATAGCCGGTGAGTTGTTGGAGTGCCACAAACGAAGGGACGCGGTCTTTGGGCATGGTACTAAGGCCGATATCAAAAAAAACTAAATCTTTGCCGGCACCAATAAAGCCTGCTAATGCTGCAAACACAATGATGAGATTGACCGATTGGGTAAGCCCTGTCAAAAATGGATAACAGGCCAAGGCAATGGTCGAGGCAAACAACACGGGTTGGTTGCCTTTGCGGCTCGTTACTTTGGCCCACAAAAAATAGGCAATCAACAGCACGCCACTATTGACGGTATTGATAAGCCCAATCGAAAAATCGCTGGCGTGCATGACCCGCACCCAATACAAAGGGAACAACGGCATCGCCATCCAGATCCCACAATTAAACACAAACGTGGCCAGCACAAAGCGCCCAAATGCCGGCACATCACGGAGCATGGCGACGCTATCGGTGAGAAGGGCGCGCAGCCCCGGCTTGTGTTGGCTGGTGTTGACGATGGGGGGCATGGTAATGCGTGAGCTAAAAAAGAAGCTCAGCATACCACCCACAAAAGATGCAATGAAGACAATCTGATAGTTGTGGGGGAAAACAAATTGTTCGAGGAGCCAGCCGGCACCTGCCACCGATATGGCTGAGGCTGCCCCAAGGGTCGACCAACGCCAGCTCATCAGTTGCTGGCGGCGTTGTGGGCCTGCGACAGCACCCATGACGACGGTAAAGGTGATATTGACGATGGTTTGGGGGATGGTAGCAATGGCCCAGAGTACAATAATCGCCACCGGAATATATTCCAGCGGCAAAAAAAAGGGCAATAGTCCGGTGAACGCATAGGTTGCTTGAACCCAGACCCGGGCCCGTGAATACCACGGCACGATGTTGGTCTGACGCTCGAGCATCCGCCCTACGGGGATTGCGAGGAGTAATCCGGTAAATGCCGGCATTGAGGTCAAGAGCCCTACCAGCAACGGTGATGCACCGAGCCGGGCCAGAAATACCGCCAAAAACGTCGCGATACCCGTCACAATGCCTACGCCGATGCCGTCGATAATCACACTACGTTGATTACGTTGGGTTTGCGCTTCTTCGGGAGAGAGTGGGGTGTTGTTCAAAAATGCATTGAGCATACGTTGCTCGAATCAAACGACCGTAACAGTGATGTTACGGTCGTTTGGTAGTACGGTAATTACCGTTTGTTGAGAGATTCTTCCCAGGCTGGCTTGGTGGCTTTGGCTGGTGTGGCAGGTTGGCGCAACGCCAGTACAATACCCGCTACCAATACTGCAACAATCACAAAATAAATCCCTGCGGTAGTGATTGATTCTTCTTGCGCCAGTTTAATGCCGACCGCAAGGTACGGATAGGCACCGATGATTAATGCAATTAAAGTCCAAGGCTTCTTCATTACATACTCCATTTGTCACAAATCCTCAGACGCTATAGTAACACAGATTATCAAGGAGAATGTATTGCACCGTTTACTTTATGCCCCGAGCCCTTCGGCATCGCCAAACGCCCACACATCAAGGTCATCGAGGTTGAGGGCTGTGACGCCATTGGCGATGAGTGCCCCAGCGATTTGGGCACGATGCTCGGTCGCGTGGTGGATTGTTTGGGCGAGGACGGTGGTGCGTGCCCGCGTCAGCGCTGGATTATCTTGGCGTACCACCACCCCATCAGGCGTGTGCGCAGAGACACGCAAACGCGCATCGGCAGTGGCACATGCTGCCGCGGCGATGGCGAGCTCGGCGTGGGTAGACACTGCGTCAAACGGTAGATCAGCGTATGGCATTCCGTCGAGTCGTGAGGCATAACTCGTGGCTGCTTCGGCGAGGTGTGCCGTAATCATGCCCACACTCCAGTCATTGCCCGGTTCGCAGGCAACAAACGTTGTTTCGGGGAGGCTGGCGAGTACGGCAAAGGTTTGGGCATTGGCCCACGCCATATGGCGGAACAAACGGTCGCTGGTGAGATCAATCAAGTGGGTCATAGAAAGACTCCTATGTGGATGATTGGCGGTGTGTGGTTTGATGTTTTTGGGTGTCATGACGACAGGAACACAGTAATGGTGTAGGAATAACAGACCAAGTATTATTTGTCCCTTTATCGGCATCCCCAGAATCATCGTTAAATCTAACCGTTGCACTATACTATAGTAGATGCAGCAAGAACACCAATTGAAATAACTCAAGTTTCACCAAATTTGTCCCTGCGGTTGCAAATAACCTTCAATCTATTCCAGCCATCCCAAATCGAGCGAACGGATTAAGCCCCATTGTTTGTCAAAACTGTTGAAACTGATTCATTGTGAAATCCTTCTGAATGAACGTGTTGAAACCACTTAAAGGAGATTCGTGCGCATCGCAAATCGTAGAACATATCGTGAAACGTCTAGAAATACTTCGAGGTACCACATTCATCGAAAACATGCGATTAATATATACATTCATGGAAAAAATCTATTTAGTGAACCTCGACATCACCCACAATTTGTTTGTTGAGGTGACAATACCAAGACGCTGCATGCAGTAGCGCTACGTTTGCGATGTTGTATTGGCAAAACGCATTTACCCGTAAAATATGAGTACCCATGATTCATTCTTACATAACCCATGCTCAATTGTTCATAGGAGCTCACCATGCTTACTCCCCAGTACTTCCACCTCATGCACCCTGGTGACCCGAGTTTGCCTGGCGACCCCAATGCAGCCTTTTGCATTGATGGCGTCTACCATTTACACTATATCGTCGCCCAGCCGTGGCAGGGCCAAGAATCGTTTGCCTTTGTGCATGTGAGTAGCACTGACATGCTGCATTGGACGTGGCACCCAACCACGTTGCACCCCGACTTTACCGGACACGGCATGTTTAGCGGCACTGGTTTTTTTACTCATAGCGGCCAACCGGCCATCATCTACCACGGGCAGGGGTCGGGGCGCAACCAAATCGTTATTGCCACTGACCGTCAGCTGTCGGGCTGGCAACCGCCCTACCCCGTCGATGTGCGTAATCGCGATGGTAGTGTCGCCGACATCAATCACTGGGATCCCGATTGCTTCGTGATTGGCGACACCTACTACGCTATTTCGGGGGGGGAAAACCCGCCCCTGCTCAAATCGACCGACCTACGCACCTGGACGTATGTGGGGCCGTTTTTGGCACACGACCTGCCCGATGTGGCCTATGGCGAAGATATCTCGTGCCCTAATTTTTTTCCTATTGGCGACAAATGGATGCTCCTCTGCATCAGCCACCACATCGGCTGCCGCTACTACATCGGCGATTGGGATGCGGTCAACGAACATTTTGTGCCGCATAGCCATGGCCGGATGAATTGGCGCCGCGATAATCAAGACTTGTTTGGTATGCACCGCTGGCGCGTCGATTTTTTTGCACCAGAAAGCCTGCGCACCTCCGACGGGCGACGGGTGATGTGGGCGTGGTTGGCGACGATCGGGCGGAATGACGGCAGTATGGATACGCGCACCATCCAATCGTTGCCCCGCGAGCTGGCGCTGGCGCATGATGGTACGTTGCGGATCACGCCCCTGCGTGAGTTGGCAACATTGCGTCATGACCACATGGCATACCACGGGGTCGACATGGGTCCGCCACAGGCCAATCTCGCACTCAACCCCACGGGAGTACAGCAACTGGTCGACTATGCAGGTGCGGCCGTTGAAATCCGCATTACCATTGACCGCCAACAAGCCCTGCGCAAATTGTTTGGCTTTGTGGTGTGTGCCGATATGGCGGGCAATGGGCTGGCGCTGATTTTTCGCCCCGAGACGGGCACGATGCGGCTGGGCAACGCCGAATCACCGTTTGCAATGACCAGCTTGGCCCCCGACGAGGATCTTGAGCTACGAATTTTTATTGACCATTTCTTGGTTGAGGTTTTTGTCAATGACCGGCAAAGCATGGTAGCTGAATACCCTGCTTATGTCGGTCACACCGCGCTGTATGGCATTACTGTCGGCGCACCTACGGTCATCAAAATGCTCGATGTCTGGCAAATGGCGGCGACTAATTAAACCCGTAGCAGACTCATTCTGCACCAATCTGAATGAGCACAAAGGTTGCGTAAATAATCTGACAGAGGAATTGATACCGATGATTGCACCAACACCTGCTATTACTGCCACATTAATGGTACGCATCAACCCGATTACCACACTCCTCGACGCACAACAGGTAGTGTGGCGGATTGTGGGTGGGGCGGTGCGTGATGCGGTTTGTGGAGTAATTGCCCGCGAAATCGATGTCGAAGTGGTGCATGCAGACATTACGGAAGTCAATACATGGATCATCGCGGTTTATCCGCAGGCGTTGATTGTAGGCCACGAAAAACCAATTATTCGGTTGCGTATGGATGCTGATTGGATAGATATTAGTGTGACGGCCACGGCCGATCTCCACACCGCCGCCTTGGCCCGTGATATCACCATGAATGCCATGATGATTGATGCGACCGGGCGATTTGTAGACCCGTGTGGTGGTCTGGCTGATATGCAGGCGGGGATATTGCGCCATTGTAGCGATGCCTTTGCCGATGACCCATTGCGGGTGTTGCGGCTGATGCGTTTTGCTGGGCAATATGGCTTTGTAGTGGCACCGGAGACCGCTGCCCAGTCACAGGCCCTGCGTCCAGCCGCCGCGCAGCTGACCCGTGAGCGGGTCTGGCTCGAATGGCAGCAATGGGCGCTCCGTAGCCACAATCCCCGGGCCGGACTACAAGCCTTGCACCAGTGTGGCTGGCTCGACTACTACCCGATGTTGCTGGCACTCGTCGATTGCCCCCAAGACCCTACCTATCATCCCGAAGGCGATGTGTGGCAACACACGTTGTGGGTTTGTAATGCGGCAGTTGGGCTATCTGTCGACCTCGACGATGAGCAACGCCTAATCGTGATGCTGGCGGCGCTATGCCATGATTTGGGCAAACCGACCACGACGAGTCGCAACGATGCGGGGCGGATTGTTAGTCCTGGGCATGCCGAAGCGGGAGATGCCCCCACCCGAGCATTTTTGGCGCTCATCAATGCACCCGAACGCTATGTTGCCCCGGTAACGGCGTTGGTGCGTGAGCATATGGTCGGCGTGAGTGGTCAGCCCTCGCCACGCATGGTGCGGCGCTTGGCGCAGCGTTTGGCACCGGCCACCATCGATTTGTGGAGCCGGATTACCGGTGCCGATGGCGGCGGGCGGCCGCCGTTGCCGGCGGTGAACTCTGGTGCCACCTGTGTGGCACTGGCGCAGTCGTTGGGCGTGGTAACGGGTAAGCCGGTGGCCTTGATTCGCGGCGAAGATGTGATGCGGCTTGGGGTCCCCCAAGGCCCCCAAATCGGTGATTTGCTCCAGCGGGCATATGACGCCCAACTCGATGGGGTGTTTGCCACCCGTGAACAAGCCCTCGCATGGCTCCAAGAAACGTGGTATACCGATATATGAAGCTATATTGAAAAAGTATGGAGCCACGAAATGAATATTCCCTTGGCACCGTTGGGTGTGACCCCACGATTTGTGACTTGGCGTGGTCACCAGATTGCCTTGCACGAGGCGGGTAGCGGACCAACCGTGTTGTTGGTGCATAGCATCAATGCAGCGGCATCGTGTTACGAAATGCGCGCCCCCTTCCGTCTGTTGGCCTCCCAATATCGCGTGGTGGCCATTGATTTGTTGGGATTTGGTGATTCTGATCGCCCCCAAATGTATTACACAGCCGAACTATATAGTGCCTTGATTGGCGATATCGCTCAACTGCTCGGTGGCGCTGTGCATCTCGTTGCGGTGTCGTTGAGTAGCGCCTATGCGCTTACCGCAGCCGCCCAGTATCCCACCGCAATTCGTACCGTCACTGTCGTCTGCCCCACCGGTCTGCAGGATTTGGTTGAACCACAACCGGTGGGGCGGGCGTATCGACTGTTGGCAAGTGGGATTGGCAAGGGGTTGTTTGCCGCACTGGTGAGTCGTACCAGTTTGGGTTATTTTTTGCGCTCGATGGCCTATGTCGACCCACTGGCCTGTGACGCTGCCATGATCGATGCCTGTTGGCGGTCTGGGCAACGACCCGGCGCTCGTTGGGCGCCGATTTGTTTTGTGAGTGGCTTGTTGAATTGTGACCTGCGTGCGGTATTGCCGTTGGTGCATCAGCCGGTGTTGATTGTGTGGGGCGATGGCGCCATGACCACCCCTGTCAGTCGGATGCCCCAATTTGTGGCAGCCATGCCCCATGCCCAAACGGCAGTCTTTACCGCCGGCATGGCGGTCCAAGATGAATGCCCGACGCAGTTTAGCGCCGCCGTGGTGCAGTTTTGGCAAACGACGGAGATGGCGAATGTGGCGCCACTGGCGTGAGCAAACCGATGGAGAGTTTGATATCGGCGCCATTCTTAGTCAACTCACCCGCCCAATTCCTGCTGAATTAACGGCCGAGCGGATTGGTATGGGTTTGTTTGACGTATCGGCTGCTACCCTCGAAGCAGGTATGGAACGGGCCATTGCTGGCGATAAAGGCACGCCTCAACCCAGCGAAGGCGCCTCGTATGCCGCCCAATTTAGCGCCGACGACGAGCAGTTGGGCTGGGATGTGCCGGCGTATTTATTCCAGCGCCGGGTGTTGGCATTGCAGATTTTTGGGCATCCAGCCAACGTCGTGATTGACGGGACGCCCTATGTCGTTCAGCAAGTTCAAGTAGTACCAGATGCGCCCCACGCCACCCCTGGCCATGTGCTTGCGCGGAGTGACAATAGTTGAACGGTGGCCGTGGCTGATGGGGCGGTGACGGTGGTGGTGGCGGCGGGAGCATAATTGCGGTACAGTAATTAATAGATGAAACGTGATTCCCGTGTACGGACCATCCGTATGCGGGAATCGTCACACAAGGAGGTTTCGATGGCGCTCCCAACCAATATGCAGGCCTTGCGGCTTGAGTCGTTTGCTGGTCCAGAGGGGTTGTTTGTGCGTGAGGTAGCGATACCGACTCCGCGAGCCGGGCAGGTATTGGTGAAAATGCGTACAGCGGCAGTCAACCCATCTGACTTGATGTTTTTGCGGGGCCGCTACGGGGTGCGCCGCGAGCCACCCACCACCCCCGGCTTTGAGGGGTGTGGCGTGGTGGTCGCGGCTGGCTCGGGGTTTGGTCAAATGCTGATTGGTCGCCGGGTTGCGTGTGCAGCCCAAGGCGAATTTGGCACTTGGGCCGAATATACGATTGCGTCGGCCACGAGCTGCTTCCCGCTTCGTGCCGCCGTCAACGACGACCAAGGTGCCATGATGTTGGTCAACCCGTTGACCGCCTGGGCCATGCTTGATACCGCCCAACGTGCTGGCCATCGTGGCGTGGTTATCAATGCCGCCAATAGTGCCTTGGGACGCATGATTATCCGGGTGGCGGTTGTGCGTGGCATACCAACCATCGCTGTTGTGCGGAGCAACACCTATGTCGCCGAATTAACGGCATTAGGGGCGACGCAGGTGTTGGTGAGTAGCGATGCTGATTTTGGGCAACAGTTGCGTGAAGCGAGTGAACGTCTCAAGGTCACCATGGCATTTGATGCAATTGCCGGTGCCCAGACGGGCGAATTGCTCAATGCCATGCCTCGTGGTGCCCATGTGCTGGTGTACGGGGCATTGTCACTTGCACCGGTGCAGGTCGACGTGGGCACGTTGTTGTTTGGTCAGCGCCGCGTCGAAGGGTTTTGGTTGTCTGAATGGATTGCCAAATACGGCATGCGCCGGGTCGTGCCCGCCATGATTGAACTGCAAACACGGCTATTACCGGCCATCGACACAACTCCCATTGGGCATTATGCCTTGGCTGATGCCGCCGCTGGCATCCGGGCCTACCAAGACAATATGGGCGCCGGCAAGATTATTTTGCAACTGGGGTCCTAATACCCAAAACACGCCCCGTACCACGCGGTACGGGGCGTGTTTTTCTGTTGTTTTTATACGCGGTAGGTGGCAGGGCGGCGGTTGGCCAATGAGGGAACGCTTTTGCGCAGGCGTTCGAGTTCGGCCATGTCGAGGGTTGCGACGACGACGCCTTCGCCATCGGGGGCTTGGGCGATGACTGTGCCCCACGGATTGATAATCATGCTCCGGCCATAGCACTGCCGCCCCACGGGGTGTTCACCCCATTGGGCCGGGGCGATGATATAGCACTGATTTTCGATGGCACGGGCCCGCAACAACACTTCCCAGTGATCTTTGCCAGTAAAGGCGGTAAAGGCGGCGGGCACGGCGATGATTTTGGCGCCGGCCAGGGCCAGGGTGCGATAGAGCTCGGGGAAGCGCATGTCGTAGCAAATGGTCAACCCCAACGTAATGCCATCGACATCAGTGGTGACCACATCCGTGCCCGGCAAATAGGTGTCTGACTCGCGGTAGCTGCCTGGGGCAATATCGACATCAAAGAGATGGATTTTGCGGTAGGTGGCGACCATTTGGCCTTGCGGATTGAACATGATAGTGGTGTTGTAGTCCTTGCCTTGGCCGGTTTGTTCGATAATCGAGCCACCATGCAACCAAATCCCGTGACGCTTGGCGGTGGCCGCAAAGGCTTGGGCGGTTTCGCCGTCGAGGGTTTCGGCATTGGCGGCATGATGCTCTTTGCGCCCTAAAAAGGTCACACATTCGGGCAAGGCCACCAGTTGCGCCCCTTGGGCGACGGCTTGGTCGATGAGCTCGATGGCGCGCGCCACGTTACGGTGCCGGTCTTCTTGCGAATTGATTTGGACGAGTCCTACTCGCATAGTTGTGCTCCTTTTATCCACAGATTATCCACAATACATCCCGAAAATTAGTCATCACTCGCCACAAATGTCAGCCGATCGAGTCGGACTGGCAGGGTGACGGTGGTGCCGATTATTGGTGCGAGGTGCTGAGGCATATCATAATCGAATTGGGCATCTCCTGCCAAACTCGTAATCCGGAGTCGTTGCCATGGGGCGCGCAAAAAACTAGCAGTCACCACACCGTGGAAGAGCGCCACTGGCACATTAGGGTCAAGTATCATTCCCACATCTGCCGGGATGAGGAGTCGACCCACATGGGCTGGTGCGGCAATCGCCACATCACCAAATAGCGTCGTGATGCCGTGCGGCGTGGCCGTGTACGCCACACTATGTGGCATTCCCAGCAAACTGGCCACAAATTGGCTTTGCGGATCGTTGTAGAGGGTGGCGACGGGGCCTTGGCGCACAATCTGCCCCGCCCGCATCACCAGCATGTCGCTGGCGATTTGGCAGGCTTCGTTGGCGTCGTGGGTCACATAGATGGCGGCTACTCCTTCACGGGTTAGCCACTGGGGTAATTCATCGAGCAGGCGGTCACGCAGGCTGCGGTCGAGCGAGGCAAAGGGTTCATCGAGCAACAACAACCGTGGGCTAGGCGCCAAACTGCGTGCTAGTGCCACCCGTTGTCGCTCGCCACCCGACAATTGATCGGGGTAGCGTTGCGCCAAATGAGGCAATCCGACCAATTGGAGCAAGGATTCTACCCGGGCTACTATGGCTGATTTGGCTTGTCCATGCAGTCCGTAGCCGATGTTGGCTGCCACGCTGAGATGCGGGAAGAGGGCGTGGTCTTGGAACATCAAGCCGATGCGCCGTTGTTGCGCTGGTTGTTGGGTGATATCGACCCCATCATAGCTGATGGTGCCGCGGTGGCCCGGCTCGAGTCCGGCAATAATCCGGAGTAAAGTGCTTTTGCCACACCCCGATGGCCCAATGATGGCTAATCGTTGGGCGGGAGCTACGGTGAAATTACAATCAATAACCGCAGGGGTTTGGTCGTATGCATAATGAATATTGGTAAGCGTGAGCATGCTGTTTCTCAAAAAGGATGGTACGTTGACTTAGTATAGCGTATTGTGTTTAATACCGAGGTTTAGACTTCGTAATGGCTCGCACAGGGCACACAGAGGTCACAGAGGCGTTTTGATGATTGCGGTGGGTCGAAGCAAAGCAGATTGTGCGAAATGCTATTTGGCTCGCACAGGGCACACAGATGTCACAGCACACCCCAACGTCATTGCATGGCGCCAACGGCGCAGTGCAATCTCCGAGTGGTAGGACAGATACCAGGGCACACAGAGGTCACAGAGGCGTTTTGATGATTGCGGTGGGTCGAAGCAAAGCTGATTGTGCGAAATGCTATTTGGCTCGCACAGGGCACACAGAGGTCACAGAGGCGTTTTGATGATTGCGGTGGGTCGATGGATGCACGGGCATTGGTAATGGCACTCCTTCCAACTTCACTTTCGACTTTATACTTCACGCTTTCGACTTCGTAACTGTTATAATGATGCCAATCAAATTGCGTCAGAATTCCCACACCATTATTTCTGTGTATTGCAAAAACGTCTACGTGACTTGGTCTGATATATCAGGAAGACTCCTGATCACCACAAAGGAACGCGTATGATTGCACTTTGGCAACGTCGCTGGTTATGGCTCAGTTTATTAATCGCCATCGTGATGCGGATATTTGTGTGGGTCGTATTGCCACGCGCCGGGTGGATTTCGGACGAAGGCGAATACCTGTCTGCAGCCACGTGGCTGAGCTACGGGCGTGGCTTTGCGTGGTACCTCGACTATTTCTGGACGCGTGCGCCCCTCTATCCCTTGTTTGTGGCCGCCCATTTGCGTATTGGTGGCACCGAATATTGGGTCTTTTTTAGTCAGATGTTGTTGTCGCTGGTCCATGTAGTGCTGGTGCGCGCCATCGCGCAACGTTTATACCCCATTCAATCTGCGGTGGCCGATGTGGCGGGGCTCTTG
>DBCF01000221.1:0-2422 GCA_002292925.1 Roseiflexaceae bacterium UBA965
GGGCAGATGCCACTACCCTAATCCCCGGCCACTACCAGACCATCCTGATCGAAGTGCCCCCCACCCGCGAAGCCTGGCGCCAGCGCCTCTGTCAGGCCTGGGCACTGTTGGCGCCGGGGGGCGTGCTGGTGGCCTGTGGCGCCAACGACGCCGGTGGCAAAATCGCTGCCAGCGATGTCAAGGCACTATTTGGGCGTTGCAACGAGCAATCCAAGCACCACCAGCGCCTTTTGACCGCCATCAAACCCGCCGCACTCAACAGTCAGCCAGCGTGGTTTGACCAGCCCGGTATTGCCGTCGACAGCTGGACCCACATCGACTGCCACGGCCGGCGCTATGTCAGCCAAGCAGGGGTCTTTGCCCACGATCGCGTCGATGCCGGTAGCGCCTGGTTGTGCCAGCATTTGCCGGCACTGGCCGGTCAGCGCGTGCTTGATTTGGGGGCTGGGGCTGGGATTTTGGGGGGCTGGGCCCTCGATGCCGGTGCCGCCCTCGTCGACCTGATCGACGTCGATGCCCACGCCGTGGCCAGCATGCGCCGTACCTTTGCCGATTGCCCTGCGGTGCGGGTGGCTTGGGGCGACGTACTCGATGGCCTGCCGTGGCCGCAACAATACGACGTCATCATCAGCAACCCCCCCTTCCACGCCGGCAAACAGCGCGACGACGCCATGGTGCGGGCCTTTGTGTCCACTGCCGCTCAGCACCTCGCCCCCCACGGCGCCTTTTGGCTGGTGGCCAACGCCTTTTTGCCCTATCGTGCACTGCTCAGCACCGCATTTAGCGAGGTCACTAGCGTCGCTACCACCCCCGCCTACCAAATTATTCGGGCGAGTCAGCCTTTGTAGTGTGCTTTTTTTGTAGAAAATGCGTGAGGTGCGGTCGGTGAATTTGACATAACACATCTGTCCGGTTGCACACAGTTCGTGGGGGGCGCTATAACGCGCGGAATTTGATACAATACCTACATGCCGCATACGAGGAGCTTCCCCATGCAATTTGACCACATCGATGATTTGCAACAGGCCTTGGCCCAGCACAACTACATCGCCGATCGTTCGTTGACCACGGCGCTTTTTTTGGCACTCAAGTTGCACAAACCGATTTTGCTCGAAGGTGAAGCGGGCGTCGGCAAAACCGAAATCGCCAAAACACTAACCACCATTCTCGGCACCGAGTTGATCCGTTTGCAGTGCTACGAAGGTCTCGATGCCTCGACGGCCATTTACGAATGGAATTACCCCCGCCAGTTGTTGCAGATTCGCATGGCCGAAACCCAAGGCAGCGACAAGGCCGCCAATATTTTCACCCGCGAATTCCTCATCCAGCGCCCCTTGCTCCATGCCATCGACGGCGGGCATACCCAGGCCCCCGTGTTGCTGATCGACGAGCTCGACCGCGCCGACGAAGAATTCGAAGCCTTTTTGTTGGAATTGTTGTCGGACTGGCAAATCACCATCCCCGAATTAGGCACCATCAAAGCCAAATATCCCCCCATCGTGATTATCACCAGCAATCGGACCCGTGAAGTCCATGATGCCCTTAAGCGTCGTTGTCTGTTCCACTGGGTCGATTACCCCACCCTCGACAAAGAGTTGACCATTTTGGCTGCCCGCGTGCCCAACATCAACCAAACCTTGGCGCGTCAGATTGTGGTCTTTGTGCAAGAGCTGCGGCGCCTCGATTTATTCAAAATCCCCGGTGTGGCCGAAACCATCGACTGGGCCAATGCCTTGGTGGCACTCAATACCACCGCCTTGACCCTCGAGACCGTCGACGACACCCTCGGCGCCATCCTCAAATACCAAGACGACTTGCAACAAGTCAAAGGTGAGGCGGTCAAAGCCTTGTTGGCGCGAGTCAATTCACTATGAGCGACGGCCACATCAGTGCCCATTTAGTCGGGTTTGTCCATCTGTTGCGGAGCATGGGCATCCAAGTCGGTAGCGGCCAACTCATCGACCTCGCCCAGGGGTTGACGTTTGTGTCGCTGACCGATCGCGAAGCCTTGCACGATGCGGCCCGCTGTACCCTGATTACCAAACCCGAAGATTTGCCGTTGTTCGAAGCCGCCTTTGGCTTCTACTTCCGGCCAATTTCGGGCTTTGATCCGGCCCAAATGGCCATCCCCATCGTGCGCATCCCGCAACGACCACTGCGCATCCCCCGCAAGAAGCCGGTGGCCGGCGAAAACCCCGGCGACGATAGTAGCGATACCGAAGAGCACAAGGTGGGGGTGACGTTGGCCTATACCGCCAGCGAAACCCTGCGCACCCGCGATTTCGGGAGCTTTAGCTACGACGAAGTCCAGCAAGCCCGCGTGATGATGCGCCAAATGCGCTGGCGCCCTGCCATGCGCCGCACTCGCCGCACACAGCGCACCAAACAGCGCGGGCGCGTCGACATGCGCCGGATTATCCGC
>DBCF01000221.1:2465-4149 GCA_002292925.1 Roseiflexaceae bacterium UBA965
GCCTGCGTTTTGGCGGCGAGCCGGTGCATTTGGCCTACCGTCGTCCCCGCCAACGCCAGCGCCCGCTGGTGGTGTTGTGTGATATCAGTGGCTCGATGGATCGTTATAGCCGCATGTTGTTGCAGTTTGTGCATACCCTCAACGACGGCGTGGGCATGGTCGAATCGTTTGTGTTTGGCACGCGCTTGACGCGGGTGACCCGCTTGTTGCGCTCCAAAGATGTCGATGACGCCGTGGCCTTGGTCAGCAAGCAAGTGCTGGACTGGTCGGGAGGCACCCGCATCGGCAATACCATCCGCGAATTCAACGTCAAATGGTCGCGGCGAGTGATGTCACGCGGGCCGGTGGTGCTGATTATCAGCGACGGCTGGGATCGGGGCGACCCTACCTTGTTGTCCAAAGAAATGGCCCGCCTGCAACGCTCGTGTCACCGCTTGATTTGGCTCAATCCGTTGCTGGGTAATGCCCGTTATCAGCCCCTCACCCAAGGGATGCAGGCGGCCTTGCCCTATATCGACGATTTCTTGCCGGTACACAATCTGCTCAGCGTCGAACAGCTGGGCCAGACCTTGGCCACCGTCGGCGCGAGCAAGCGCGAGCGCAAGCAACGCCTCAAATAAGCACAGCGCGGCATCAGACGCAAGGTTGCATTTGGCTGGTGGGCGCGGCAAGTGGTTGGCGAGCAGTGGCGTGGGGCGCCATTTATGGCGACCCGCGGCACCGAGTGTCGGACCGGTGATAGATGGATGATCCCCCCAAAAACCGTGGCGGAATACGCCTATGGTATTGGGGGGATTGTCGTGTAGGGTTATTTTTTACCAACAAACACTAACCATCAACAGCACTACTGGCAGCACTATCGTCGTCACTCGGCACACTGGCTACCGGAGTGACGGCGCCGAGACGGCCGATGACCCCAAAGGCGATGGCGACTGCTTGGCCCACCAATATAGCGAATACCAGCGTGCCGAAGCCGATTTTGCCACCCATCAGTACGCCAAGGGTACAGACTACCACTTCGATGGCGGTGGTGATGCGGGCCACCCGGATGCCGGTGATGCGGTGCAAGGCGGCCATCACCCCTTGGCGCGGGCCGGCGCCCAGCCCACAAGTGATGTAGAATGCCGACCCAAAGCCGATACAGCTCAGCCCCACCAAAATATAAATGAGGCTCAAGCCGTATTGTTGGGAGTCGAGGAGCGGGATGAATGAGCGACCGACGCCCATGGCCCAGGCCACGATGATGGTGTTGGCGATCGGGCCGATGCCGTACTTTTCGCCGAGGGGGATCCAGAGCAGACAAATCACGGCGCCAATTGCAAAGGTGGCCCATTCTAGCGACAAGCCGGTAATATTGGTGATGCCCGATGCAAACACCGCCCATGGCGAGTTACCTTGATTGGATTGTACAAAAAACGCCTCACCTAGCCCAAACAAAAACAAGCCGGCGGCCAAAATCGCCAGGCGGGGCAGGGATAAATCCCAGCGTGAGGTCGCCGTCCACGTGGTCACGGGGATGGTGCGTGACGGCCGGAAAAAATTCGCCATATTGGGGGTACTCCCTGTAAGTGTGTCGCCTGATTATACATCACCATGCGTGGCATGGTGGAGACGCAGCAGGATGTTTGTAACCGCGGCAAATACGATCACCACGTCATTTCATGCCGGTTGCCGTGGCAACCAC
>DBCF01000276.1:0-429 GCA_002292925.1 Roseiflexaceae bacterium UBA965
GCGGTACGCGTGATTACACATCACGCGTACCGTTTTTTTGTACACGCATTGTTCACGGTGTTGTAGATGATTGTTTGGTAGAGTAGAGAAAATCGCTTATCACAGGAGTTTCGTCATGTTGCCTGCCCAATTAACCCTCGGTCCATTGGCCTTACGCGTCCACAACATCGAACGGATGTATGCGTTTTATACCCAAGCCTTGGGGATGACGTTACACGCCCAATCCGATGCCGATGGCTCATGCCTGCTCGGCAGCGAGACCCAGGTATTGTTGCATTTAATTCCCGATGCCACCGCCGTACCAGCGCCCCGCAATGCGGGGCTGTACCATGTGGCGTATCTCTATCCCACCCGGGCAGCTTTGGCGACGGCTATCCGCACTTATGTGAGCACTGGTTTGAAGCTCCAAGGCGCGTCGGATCATGGTGT
>DBCF01000276.1:465-3552 GCA_002292925.1 Roseiflexaceae bacterium UBA965
GATCCCGAAGGCAACGGCATCGAATTGTACGTCGATCGCCCACGCAGTGCTTGGCCCAGCCAAAACGGTCAATTGACGATGACCACCGATCCCTTGGACTTCCCGTCGTTGCTGGCCGAACCCGACGATACCCAAGCGCCTATCGTGGGGCATCTGCATTTGCATGTGGCTGACTTGGCGGCCGCGCGTACGTTTTATGTGGATGTAATTGGTTTTGATTTGATGCAACAATACGGCGGCCAAGCCGAATTTGTGTCGGCGGGCGGCTACCATCACCACCTCGGCTATAACTTGTGGCGCGGCAAAAACATTGCGCCGGCCCCGGAAAATGCCACCGGACTGGTATGGTGGACGGTGAATTTGCCTGATATTGATGCCCAAAACGCTGTGATTGCCCGCCTAGTGGCGGCCAAACACCCCCATACCGTCCAAGCGGGCGTGGTGTGGGTACGAGACGGTGTGGGAATCCAATTGCGGATTGTAGTGGGTGCGTAAGCAGGAATGCAAAAAGGGCGGGGTGGCAACTGCCACTCCGCCCTTTGATATAGTGATGAGACTAATGCCCACCCACCATGCTGGTATCGACATCACCGGCGGCAAAGAAACCGAGGGCACCTTTGCTGGCATTGGCGAATTTGTGCGTGACCATCGGGTAAAGGCCATCTTCGGCGAAGCTGAATTCGACGAATCCCCCTTGGGCGGGTTGCAAATCGAGGACTTGTGAGCCCCCTTGGCGGGCGTCGGGCTGGAGCAAATAGCTGCCTTCTTTGTAGACGGTGTCAAACACGGTGCCCACAATATGGAAGGCCGAGTTTTCGCTGGGGCCGTCATCCACCACCCACACCCGGTAGCGTTTGTTGGTGTCCACATGAATGGGGCGGAACTTGTATTGGTTGTAGTAGCCGTTAAAGACCACGGCGTCCCATTGTTCGGCCAACATTTTGCCCAAATCGCCTTCTTTGGCTTGGGGACCGAGGTAGAGCTCACTTTGGATTATAACAAACTCTTTTTCGACTGGTGCCAGTGTGGGTGGGTCGATGATGATGGCGCCGTACATGCCGTTGCCGATATGGTGCAAGGCGGGGGCGGTGCCACAGTGGTACATGTAGGCGCCGGCGAATTCGGCTTTGAATTCATAGACTAGGGATTCGCCGGTGGCAATGGTGCGCATGCTCTTGTTCCAGGCGACTCTGCCGGCGTGGAAGTCAATCGAATGCCCCATGATGCCTTTGTTGGTCAAGGTGAATTTAAAGGTATCGCCGATATTGCCATGGAAAATCGGACCGGGCACGGTGTTGCCGAAGGTCCACATCATCTGTGTGACACCGGGTGCCACTTCGATCAGCGTTTCGGTGGCATCGAGGGCAATCTCGTGGACGGTGCCACTGGCCTTGGCGGGTAATATGGGGTCACGTGCTTGCCATGCTTCGGCAGGGGATGCTTTGGCGTCGATTTTGGCATTACCATCCACAGCGCTGTCAGCGGCAGGAGCGGCGGCAGTATGGCTGTCGGCGGCGGCAGCCCCGATGACGTTGATCATCATCTCCATGCCCGATTCTTTGTGCCCAGGCAGGGTGCACCATGCTGGCGTAGCCGTGGTAAATGGCCCGACGATAATCGTCTGCTCTTCGCCAGTGGCCAAATCTTTGCTGCCATCGACGCCGTTGACTTTGACATTATGAGCCATGGCGCCGACATTTTTGATATGCAGTGTCACCGTTTGACCGGCGGGTACGTCGATGCTGGCGGGCTTGATGTACATGTCGCCCAGTTCCAATTCGATGACGGCGCTGGCGGCGACTGCTTCGGCATTTTCGGCACTACTGGCGGTGGTGCCAGCACAGCTCGCTAACCCCATCGCAATTATCAAAATCAGCACCAGCCATATGTGTTTTACCATGGTTCCAAGCGTGTTCCCCGCAATGTGTGTGTCCATGATCATGCTCCTTGGAAGCAATACGATTTAACTTTTTTGTAAATCGTTAAGTTGCATACTATACGATTGTGAAATATTTGTCAATAGCAATTTACAAAAAAACGGTGCAAATAAATGCGATTTTTTAATGTATATTTTGTCCGTGTTAACTGTTTTTATAAAAAAAGGGTATAATAGCGCAATTACGCAGGATAATACGCAAATGGGCGGCGAGTGTGCTGGTAGGAATTATGTTGTTTGGTATACATAATATTAAACCTATAGGATTACAGTATGCGATTAGAAATCACCCGCAAGAGTGATCTTGCGACACGGGCCATGATTGCCTTGACCCGCTTGGGCACCAAGACCAAAGCGAGTCAGTTGGCGGAGGCGGTAGGGACGACCACGGGGTTTTTGTCGCAGGTGATGACGCCGTTGGTTGCCAACGGCTGGGTGCGCTCTGACCCTGGGCCGACGGGAGGCTACACGTGCACCGTAGACCTCGCGGCCATCAGCATCCTCGATGTAATTGAGGCGATCGAGGGTACCACCGACACCACGCATTGTGTGTTGATTGACCGCAACTGTAGCGAAGCGAGTCCGTGTGCCTTGCACGGGCCATGGAGCAAGGCGCGCCGGCAATTGCTCAGTGATTTGCGTGATACGCCGTTGGCGAGCATTCATATTCCGGAAGGGACACAGATTGTGTAGCGCGTGGTATTCTATGGGAGCATATTGCCACGCAGGATGATCCTGAGTTGCGCACACAAGGAATAATTGCCATGACCCTACCACTAGAAAATTTACGCGTGCTTGATCTGACCCGGGCCTTGACGGGGCCGTATTGTACGCAGATGTTGGGCGACATGGGCGCCGATATCATCAAAGTCGAACAACCCCACGTGGGCGATAATTCGCGGGCCTGGGGGCCGCCGTTTGTGGGGGGCGAGAGTACCTATTTTTTGAGTATCAACCGCAACAAACGCAGTATCACCCTTGATTTGCGCCACCCTGATTGCGCCGAAATCATGCGGGCCATGGTGGCACAGAGCGATATCGTAATAGAAAATTTTGTGCCTGGCCACATGCAAAAATATGGATTTGATTATGACGCCTGCACGGCAATTAAGCCAGATATTATTTACTGTTCGATTTCGGGGTTTGGCCAA
>DBCF01000276.1:3646-4537 GCA_002292925.1 Roseiflexaceae bacterium UBA965
GACCCGATGCGGGTGGGTATCGCCTTGTCGGACCTGATGAGTGGCATGAATGCGGCCTATGCGATATTGGCGGCGGTGATTCATCGCATGCGCACGGGGATCGGTCAATACATCGACACCTCGTTGTTGTCGGGGCAATTGGCGATGATGTCGTACCATGCAGCGGGCTATTTGGCCACCGGGCATGTGCCACAGCGTACCGGCAATCACAATCCCGAAATCGCGCCGTACGGCGTCTATCAAGCCAAAGATGGCTGGTTTAATTTGGCGGTAGGCACCAATGTGTTGTGGCAACGCTTTTTGGCGGCATTGGGGGCGAGTGCGTTGGTCGACGATCCACGTTTCGTGAGCAATCACGAGCGTTCGCTGCATTATCGCGAAATGAACGCCGAGCTCGACAAAATTTTTATGCAACACACGGTGCGTGAGCTCCAAGACAAGCTGATTCCGGCCGGGGTCCCGATTGGTGAAATCCACGACATGGCCAGTGTGTTTGCCGACCCGCAGGTCAAAGCCCTCGACGAGGTGGTGACCATTGCCCATCCCACGGTGGGTGACATCCGGGTGGTGGGCGCGCCGTATCGTTTGACGGAGACGCCGGCCACGGTGCGCCACCACCCACCGTTGTTGGGTGAGCAGACCGACGAGATTTTGGCCGAAATGGGCTTTGATGCTGCGAGAATCGCGGGCTTTCGTGCCTCGGGGGTGTTGGGGTAGGTGCGAGGCGATGCTACAGGGTGCGAGGCATGCCATCGCACGTGCGATTTAGTGTGAGGCATGCCTCACACGTGCAGCCGGCATGGAATCTCCTTGGCGTGCCATCGGATGATTGCAGGGGCGCATGAGGCGGATTCAGGGTGCGAGGCGATGCCATCGCACGTGCGATTTAGT
>DBCF01000250.1:0-7437 GCA_002292925.1 Roseiflexaceae bacterium UBA965
CAAGATCGACACTGCTGACAGTGAATTGAAGCAGGTGTTGGTGGCTGGCACCATGAAGCCATCGGAGAGCCGTGTGGCGCGTGACTTTGAGTTTGTCATGAACTTGGCGGATCGCTATCGCCGACTTGGTGTTCGCACCAACTCCGATACTCCGGAGCAGGTCCGTCAGGCCGTGGCGTTCGGAGCGGAAGGTATTGGCCTGTGCCGCACCGAGCACATGTTCTTCGAAGGCGACCGCATCGATGCCATCCGGCAGATGATTGTGGCCTCGTCGTTGAACGAGCGCAAGGCAGCCTTGGCCAAGGTCGAGCCATTGCAACAAGCTGACTTCGAAGGCTTGTTCACCGAAATGGACGGCTTCCCGGTTACCATCCGTACCCTCGACCCACCCTTGCACGAGTTCTTGCCCCATGGCGATCACGAAATCGAAGCCTTGGCTGCCAAGATGGGTATCAGCGGCGAATTGCTCAAGAACAAGGTCGAAAGCTTGCGCGAATCCAACCCCATGTTGGGCTTCCGTGGCTGCCGCTTGGGTATTGAGTACCCCGAAATCACCGAAATGCAAGCCCGTGCCATCTTCCGTGCCGTCGTGGCAGTCAAGAAGCGTGGCATCACGGTATTGCCCGAAGTGATGATTCCGTTGGTCAGCGATGTCAGCGAATTGCGCATCCAAAAGGCCATCGTGGTGCGTGTCGCTCAAGAAGTCAAGGCCGAGAGCGGTATCGATTTCGAGTACATGGTTGGTACCATGCTCGAATTGCCCCGCGCCTGTGTGACTGCCGACAAAATCGCCCAAGAAGCCGAATTCTTCTCATTCGGTACTAACGACTTGACCCAGACCACCTTCGGTATGAGCCGCGACGATGCAGGGCGCTTCTTGCCCAAGTATGTCGAACAAAAGCTCTTGCCCGAAGACCCCTTCCAAGTTCTCGACCAAGAAGGCGTCGGCCAATTGGTCAAGATGGGTGTGGAACGTGGTCGTAGCACCCGCCCCGGCATGAAAACCGGTATCTGTGGCGAACACGGCGGCGAAGCAGCCAGCGTCAAGTTCTGTCACAACACGGGGCTCAACTACGTGTCATGTAGCCCGTACCGCGTCGTCATTGCCCGTTTGGCAGCCGCTCAAGCAGTGCTTGAAGCCGCCAAGTAGTCTTGGATAACACCGAGTCGCCTTAGTCACGGAGCTCCGTGGCTGAGGTGACACTGAAAGGACGGTCACGCATGTTGCGTGACCGTCCTTTTTTTAATCAATCACCATACAAAAAACCACGTTACGCACTCCCTGTACCCCAATCACCTTTTTGCCAATCAGAAACTACCCGGCCATACACCGCCGCAGTAGCCGCGGCAATCGTTTCCCACGCATAGGTAATGCGGGCTTCTTCGTAGGCTGTTTCGATGCGTTGTTGGGTTAAATTTGGCTGATCGAGAGTATACCGCAAGCCTGTCACCAGCGAATCAACATCACCAGTGCTAACCAAAACCCCAGTCCGGTTATCATTGACCACTTCACGCAAGCCGCCGGTATCACACACGACCACAGGGCAGCGCAACGCCATTGCTTCGAGCGCCACAATCCCAAACGGCTCGTATAACGAAGGGAATACGGCAATATCAGCGCTCGCATACAAACCATCGCGTTCATCGTCAGCAATAAAGCCAGCAAACGTGACCGCGCTAAAGACATCATGCGCTCGGGCAACCCGCTCAAGTTCGCTCCGAAATCCGCCAACCCCAGCCAATACCAAGCGCGCTTCGGGGTAGTTAATGCGCAACTTGGCCAAGGCGGCAATCAGCACATGCCAGCCTTTTTCGTAGACCAAACGTCCAACGGCATACAACAATGGGGCTCCGTAGGGTTGATAGCGCTGACGAAAGTTTTGGCGTTGCGAGGCGGTATCAAATGGGAGTTCCGGCATGACCACCCCATTGGGAATCATGTCGATTTTGTCGAGGGGCAAACCAAAATCATGCATGAGTTGTGTCACCATAAAATGGGAGCAGACGATAACCCGCCAGGCTTCATACGTCAAACGCCATTCAATGGCATCAATCGCAGTTGATTCGGGGGCGCTAATATCACCACGGCGTCGCCCGCGCTCACTGGCATGGATAGTGGCCACCAATGGCCGTTGATAATGATGTTTGAGGGCAATAGCGACATCGGCAAGCAACCAGTCATGGACGTGAATAATGTCGAAACCACCACTCAGCTGCCAAATGTGATGAGCAGCCTGGATGAATGTGGGAGTGGCGTCACTGACACGTGTGACAATGTCAGAAGCTCGTTCGTTCAGTGGCACACGAATCACATGCAAATTGGGGGAGAGCGTGTGTTGTTGGGCAGCCCCCGCAGACCACGGGGTCAAAATCGTCAATGTGATTCCCTGGGCAGCCAGCCGCGGAGCAATGTCGGCCACATGACGACCAAGCCCACCCACCATATGTGGGGGGTATTCCCACGATATCATCAAAATACGCATGAGGATTCCTTTTGTTGGTTGGCTCCATTATAACAACTTTCTTTCTATTTTTTCAAAATCTCACGATTATTCCTCAATTTACCGCATTATTCGCCAAAAATTCATTTTGGCTTCATAAACAACCTATTTCGCTTACTTCCCTGCCACTGCCAACTGCGACACAAAATGGTACAATACCCCCATGAATACACGTACCTTGTCGTCGACACGCATCACTGCAGCCATCGCCCTCACTTTGGGGATTATTGTCATCGCATCGGCATCAATTTTAATCCGCTATGCCCAAGCGGACAACATCCCCTCGTTGGTGATTGCCGCCGCACGATTGGGGATTTCGGCGAGCATCTTGAGCCTAATTGTGGCGTGGCGACGCCAGATTTGGACGGCGACGATTACGCCCCGTCACGCCGGATTGGCGATAGTTTCGGGTATCTGTCTGGCGATTCACTTTGCCACCTGGATCCAATCCCTCGAACACACCACCGTCGCCTCGTCGGCGGCACTAGTCGCCACCACACCGCTGTGGGTCGGCTTGGCAGCCCGGTTTTTGTTGAAAGAATCACTCAACCGGTGGCGCATTGCCGGCATGGCCTTGACCATCGCTGGGTCAGTGCTCATCGCCGTCAGCGACCACCAACAGACCAGTGCCAGCAACCCCTGGCTCGGCAACGGCTTGGCGCTCCTCGGCGCCATCAGTGGCTCGGCTTATTTTTTGGTGGGGCGCAGTCTGCGTAATGACATTTCGTTGCTCCAATATATCTGGATGACCTATGGCAGTGCTGCGGTGGTGCTCTTGCTTGCCAGCATTGCAGTGGGCAACCACACGCTCCCAGGGACACCCACAGCGTGGCTCATCCTTGCCGGGTTAGCCATTGGACCCCAACTACTCGGTCATACTTCGATTAACTACGCCATGCGCCATTTGTCGGCCTTGCTCGTCACCATCGCCTTGCTCGGTGAGCCAGTTGGGTCGGCTATTTTGGCCTTCTTTTTGTTTCATGAGCAGGTTGCCCCGTTACAACTGACTGGGTTAACTGGCTTGTTGATTGGCATTGGCGCTACCGCCTTTGGCGAAACACGCGAGGGAGTCACCACATGAGCGACCCGTTATTACATCTCGATAACTTTGCCACCATCGATTTACTGCGGCAAGCCCGCACCGGCATGCCCGAGGTTATCTATGCCGCCAGCAAAACACCCGTACAAACAGTGGCCATCGCTGACGGCATCCTAGCCCACCACAGCCGCGTCTTGATTAGTCGCCCCGATATGATTACCGTCGAATTACTGCTGAGCCACTTCCACGATGCCATCATCATCCGTGGCACCGCTGATCGCATCATCACCATTGCTCGCCACCATAGCCAATTACCTGCACTCGGTGGTGAAGTGGGGATTATTGCCGCTGGCACCAGTGATTTGCCGGCCGCCGACGAAGCCGCTGCGGTGTGCCGCGAACTGGGCTGCAACATCCACCGCGTCACCGATGTAGGAGTGGCTGGGTTGCATCGGTTGTTTGAACCATTACGTCAACTCCTCCTCGTACCCGTCGATGTCATCATCGTGGCTGCCGGCATGGACGGCGCCTTACCGTCAGTAGTGACGGGGCTGGTTGACATGCCCGTCATTGGGCTCCCCACTGCTGTCGGTTACGGGTTTGGGGGCGCAGGCCACGCCGCCCTTGGCACCATGCTCCAAAGCTGTGCCCCCGGAATTACCGTCGTCAACATCGACAACGGCATCGGCGCCGGTGCTGCCGCCGCCCGGATTGCCCGCAAACTATTTTTGGCACGTACAAAAGGAACCATAGCATGACCACACCAACTCTTGCGGAAAAATACGCCAACCTACAACAACTCTTCCGTGACATGGGCAGCGTCATGGTGGCCTTCTCGGGGGGTGTCGATAGCACCCTCTTGCTCAAAGCCGCCTATGATGCCCTCGGCGACAAGTGTGTTGCCGGCACTGCCGACTCCGAAACCTACCCGCGCGAAGAACTCGGCCAAGCCAAAGAACTAGCCCAATTCATCGGCGCCCGCCATGTCGTCGTCACCACTCGTGAACTCGAACTCGACGGCTATGCCCGCAACGACACCGACCGCTGCTATTTCTGCAAAAAAACCTTGTTTACCGAACTCGAACCCGTCGCCAAAGAACTCGGAATCGGCACGATTGTCTATGGTGCCATGGCCGACGATGTCGGCACGCACCGCCCTGGCCACCAAGCTGCCACCGAATTCAACGTGCGGAGCCCGTTGCTGGAAGTAGGGCTTGGCAAAGCCGAAATCCGCGTGCTCGCCAAAAATTTTGGCTTGTCGAATTGGAACAAACCCTCGTACGCGTGTTTGTCGTCACGCATTCAATACGGCGAACGGGTCACCGCCGACAAATTGCGGGTCCTCGACGAAGCCGAACGCTTCATGCGCGGCCTCGGCTTCTTGCAATTCCGGGTGCGCCACCACGACACCATCGCCCGCATCGAAGTCACCGCCGATCAGTTCACGTTGGCACTCGAGCACCGCGACGCCATGACGGCCAAACTCAAAGAACTGGGCTATAAATTCGTGACCCTCGATTTGGCCGGCTACCGCTCAGGCAGTATGAACGACCTCAAAGCCCCCAAAGCCCAAGAGATTTTGTTGATATAAACGGACCCCAACGAAAAAGTGCCGTGGCGGAATATTCCGCCACGGCACTTTTTTATATCGCGCTACAACGTTTTGTACCAGAACGTGGTACCTTCCATCGAGCCATCGGGGCTATAGGCGTAACGGGGCACAGCACCGAATTTGGTCCAACCTACGCTGTCGTATAGTTTTTCGCCGGCATCGTTGGCGCGGGTATCGAGCAACAACAACGTGCGCCCGATAGATGCCGCAAAGCGATCAACTTCCTGCATCAGTAGTTTGCCGATACCTTGTTGGCGACAGCGCGCCAACACGATGACCTTTTGGACTTCGGCGCGGTGGCGCCCGTTGGACTTGCCGGCAGGCTCGAGCTGGGCCGTACCAACCATTTCACCATGCTCATTCACCGCCACCAGCAGGTATTTTTTTCCAGTAATAACAGCCTGGGCAATACCCGCCCAATAATCAGCAATCTCGCTACAGTCGAGGGGCAACATGAAACCAATGCTAGCGCCCGATTCGACGGCATCGCACAACACGGCTTCGAGGTGGGGTAACGCAGCGGTAACGGTGGTGGCATCAAGCCATGTCAGCGTGAAAGTGCTCATTTGCCCTCGCGGTAGTGTGTTTCAGAGAGTTCACGCAAGCGCTTGGCGGCTTGCTCGGGGGTGATGTCGCGTTGGGGCTCCGCCAACAATTCAAAGCCTACCATGAATTTGCGCACCGTCGCCGAGCGCAACAACGGTGGCACAATATGGATGTGCCAATGCCAATGATCGGTCATGGTGGCGTGCACCGGAGCTTGGTGGATACCGAGTGAGTACGGAAAGAGAGTGTTGAATAAATTATCGTAGCGGGTCACCGTGCGCTTGAGAATATCAGCCAAATCGGTGACTTCGGCGATGGTTAATTCGTTGATGGAGGCTTGGGGACGACGGGGGATAATGATAGTTTCGAACGGCCAGACCGCCCAAAACGGTACCAGTGCCACAAACGAATCATTGATGCAAACAATCCGCTCGCCACTGGTAATTTCTTGGGCCAGATAATCAGCCAACAAGGTGCGCCCGTGGCTGGCAAAATGGGCTAGTTGGTTGGCGTCTTCACGAGCGACAATATTTGGAACGTGCTGGGTGGCCCAGATTTGACCATGGGGGTGAGGATTACTCGATCCCATCATGGCGCCACGATTTTCGAAAATTTGGACGTAGCCGATATCGGGATCATTGCCCAAATCGGTGAATTGTTCTTGCCAGACCCGCACCACACGGGCAATGTCGTCGCGGTGCATTTCGCCCAACGTCAAATCGTGGCGTGGGCTGAAGCAAATCACGCGACAGACGCCCCGTTCGCTTTCGGCACGAAGTAGGCCTTGATTGGTGCCACCAGCGGGGGCATCGTGCTGCAAGGCGGCGAAATCATTGTCGAAGACGAAGGTATCGGGGTAATCGGGATTGTCGACGCCACCCATGCGGGCATTGCGCGGACAGAGATAACAAGTAGGGTCATATTGAATGCGTGCTTCGGCAGGGGGTGTTTCGATTTGGCCTTGCCACGGACGTTTGGTGCGGTGTGGTGATACCAGCACCCACTCATCTAGCAACGGATTATAACGACGATGTGAATGCTCTTCTGGTACGAACACAGGTAACTCTCAATTCATGTGACGAATTACCTGTATTCTACCAGATTATGATTGATTTACCGCAATTCGAACGAAATCGTTACATCTACGGCAATCTGTTGTTGGCCAGTGGCCACCGGCACCGCCGCCGCATCCGCCATTGCCATCCGGGCCATGGGCATGGGTCCATTTGATACCGACTCGCTGATGGTCATGATATCGCCCAAACTCACCCCAGCGGCACTCGCCATCGCTTCGGCCTTGGCACGGGCAGCGGCAATCGCTTTGGTGCGCGCTTCGGCTTGTAATTTGCTAGGGTCAGCAATATCAAAGCTCAAGCCTGAAATATTGTTGGCACCCGCTTGCACTACTTGATCCAAAACCGTACCTGCATTGGCCAAATCACGGATGACCACCACTACTGTATTGTTGACTTGATAGCCTGTGATGGTGCTGCCATTGCTCCCATACGTTGGGAAAATCGAAAAATCACTCGTTTGGATGTCTTTGGCATCTACACCAATGTTTTTGATGCTGGTCAACACCGCCGCTGTTTTGGCAGAATTATCTTTGAGGGCATCGGCTGCACTCGCCGCCTGCGACGTCACACCCAATTGCACCGTTGCTTGATCTGGTGCGGCATAGACACTACCCGACCCCGTCACGTCGATCCGCCGTACGGGCGCCGCGGTAGTACCACCAC
>DBCF01000250.1:7524-8658 GCA_002292925.1 Roseiflexaceae bacterium UBA965
GCAATCAACGTACAAATCACTAATAACACAATGGCTGTTTTACTCATTTTGATTCCTCTATTTCAGCATAACCAAGGCACACAAAACGATACCCACACACCTGACGGTTGTGAGTATCGTTTTGTTTCGACACATTTACAACGAATACAATTCGCCGTATTTGCCGTGCAAATAACGGAAGTAGGGCTCAACCGACAAATCACTACCAGTGACCCGTTTGAGCGTGGCCGCCGCATCATAGCGCCGGCCGGTGGCGTACAAATTGGTTTGCAACCAAGTCAACAACGGCGCATAGTTACCGCCGTTAATGGCGCCAGCAAGCGACGGATCCGCAGCCAAGGCAGCTTCGTAGATTTGCGCACTCATCACGTTGCCGATGGTATAGCCTTGGAACGAACCACCCACCACACCAGCGTACCAGTGCACGTCTTGGAGCACGCCATCACGGTCGTCCGTGGGGGTAATCCCCAGATTCTGACTGTAGCGTTCCTTCCAGACCTGCGCGAGGTCTTTGACGGCCAATGTGTCTTCCAGCAATTCGAGCTCAAGCTCGAAGCGGGTAATCACGTGCAAGTTGTAGGTGACTTCGTCGGCATCGGTGCGGATCAACGAGCGTGATACTTTGTTGATGGCACGATAAAAAGCATCGAGCGACACGTTGCCTAATTGTGATGGGAAGGCGGCTTGTAGGCTAGGGTATTGATATTGCCAAAACGTTTTGGAGCGCCCGACGATGTTTTCCCACAAGCGTGACTGACTTTCATGCACACCGCTGGATGTACCATGTGACAACGGCGTCCCTTCGAGCTCAAATGCGACGCCTTGTTCGTACATGGCGTGCCCACATTCGTGGATGACGCTAAACAAACAATCGCCCAAGTCGTTTTCGCGGGCGCGGGTGGTGATGCGGATATCGCCGTACGCCAAGCGTGCTTCAAAAGGGTGGCGAGCGGTATCGAGGCGACCACGATGGAAGTCGTAGCCCACTTTTTCGGCCAACAATCGGCCATACACCATCTGTTGATCGATGGGGAATGGCCCAGTCAAGCAACGGTCATCGGCAGGTGCTTGGCGACAAATCGCATCGACCATCGGCACCAAGCCGTCGCGTAACGTTTTGAACAACGGCCGAAT
>DBCF01000208.1 GCA_002292925.1 Roseiflexaceae bacterium UBA965
GCCAAGGCGATCCAGCCGGTACCCGCCATGTGACGGTAGGTCCAGCCTTGTTTGAGGTCGAGGGTGTAGGCGGCACCGGCCAAACCAATTAACACACCGCCCACAATCACCATCACGTAGCGCCAGCGGATGACGTCGATGCCCCGGGCAAACAAGGCATCGGGACGCTCTCCCAGCCCGCGTACAATCAAGCCACTGCGGGTGCGCATAATCCACCATGCCAAGAGCGGCACCAAGATGAGGCTCAAATAAATCACGGCATCATGACTGAACAACAGTTGCCCGACGATGGGAATGGTGGCGAGGCCCGGAATAGGCCAGGCGGGCACGGCGGGGCCGGTTTGTTGGACATAGGGATTGCCGAGGAACGACGATAAATCGGTGCAGAGCAGCGCCAGCACAAAACCAATAGCAGTCTGCGAGATGCGCAAACTGACACCTAGATAGGCAATTAGTGCGGCAATCAGACCACCAACCAGCGCCGCTGCCACAAAGCCCAAGATGAGGCTATTGGTGGTGTAGGCGACAGCAAATCCCGCCATCCCTGCCAACAACATGGAGCCGTCAACAGACAAATTGATGACGCCGGCCCGTTCGGACAAATAAATACCCATGGTTGCGATAATCAAGGGGGCGCTGACGGCGATAATGGCGGCGATGTCGGTGAGTAGTTGCGTCCAGTTCATGCTGCGTCCTCCCCACGACGTGCCCGCGCCACAATGATGGCCAGCACGATTAATCCCTGTAACACGCCACTAATGCTACTATCGATTGATAGCGCCAAGGGGAGTTGAATGCTCCCAGAGGTGATGATGGCAAAAAAGAACGCGACAAGGGCCACCCAGCGCACATCGGCGCGCACTAGTAACGCTACCAGCAATCCCATTAGGCCGATACCGCTGGCCACATTGGGCACCAGTGAATGATAGACCCCGATGATTTGCAAGGCACCGGCCATGCCGGCACAGGCACCACACAACGCCATCGCTTCGAAGGTACGGCGGGTGGCGGGTACACCCATGCGCACGCTGGCCAAGGCACTCAAGCCACAGGCGCGTACCTGTAAGCCCCAGTGGGTATGGCGGATGAGGCGCCATACGATGGCAAGCATTACAATCGCCAAAATCGGTGTAATCAACGTCAAGCGGGTGCCGGTAAGCGTAGGCAACCACAAGGCATCGGCGAGGGGTTCGGTACCCGACATCGAGGCCACCCCGGGGCGCTTCCACGGCCCAAACACCAAATAGAGGGCCAGTCCTAACGCCACAAAATTAAACCCGAGGCCAGCAAAAATCTCGCTGACGTGCATGTAGCGTTTGAGTAACGCCACCAGCATCGCCCATACCGCCCCCATCAGCATGCCACACAGTACGGCGCCAATCCAGTAGAGGATGACCGGGGAACCGTCCTGATAGCCACGCAACCACCACATGGCGGCCACGCCACCCACGGTCATTTGGCCTTCGATGCCGAGGTTGTACTGACCGGCAGCAAAGCTCGCTGTCAAGCCGACAGCACACAGCAACAGCGGTGCGAGGAGCATCAGCATGTCGGATATGCGTGACGGGGTGGTGAGGGCACCGCCCAGTAACACACCAAAGGCGGCTAAGACATCTGCGCCGGCCAAGAGTAACAGCACGGCGGTGACGGCGAGCGCCACGCCCATGGCAATAACGGGGGTGCGGAGGGCAACGAATTGGGTTTTCATGCAGATACCTCAGCAAAACCGACGCCACCAATCAAGGCCGCCAGTGCTTCTTCGGACAAGGTGTCGTGGGCTAACAGTCGTGAGACGTGACCACCAAAAAAGACCAAGACAGCATCGCTATATTGCATGACTTCACTTAAATCGGCCGAAAAAAAGAGCACCGTGGCACCATTGTCGCGCCGCACCTGCAGCCGTTGCCAAATCGCCATAGCCGACACCGCATCGAGGCCACGGGTGGGGTGTTCGAGCAAAATCCCTTGGGCCGATTCGGGAATCAAAGCCAACATGGCACGTTGTTGATTGCCCCCCGACAATTGTTGGAGTGGCATATCGGGCGTGGCTTTGATGGCATAGTCGGCAATCAACTGGGCGGCTTTTTCGTGTGCCGTCTGTTGGGGTGCCAGCAAACTATCCCGGAGCAACAACACATGCTCGCGTAGGCTCATGGCACCGATAATGCCTTCGTGCAGGCGATCAGCGGGGAGCCAGGCAGCCGTGGGGTTGGCACGGGTAATCGGCACACCATCAAAGTGGATTTGGCCACGATCGGGACGAGCAATGCCCGCCAAATGCTGCATAAATAGCCGTTGACCAGAACCTTCGAGACCCGCCAAACCAATAATCATCCCTTTGGGCAGGGAGAGATTGAGCGGGCCAAGCACAAAGGTGGCGTCATGGAGCATGGTATCGCTGAGTTGCCAGCGGGGGTCGGCTGTGGGGATTGGTTTGGCGGGTACTTGCGCATGAGTCGCAAATTCACCAAACATGGCAGTCAACATTGTTTCTTTGGAGATGGGCATGGCTAACTGTGTGCCGACGATTTGCCCGGCACGCAACACCGTCACGGTATCGCACAGAGCCACGATTTCATCGAGTTTGTGGGTCACAAACAACACCGTTTTGCCGGTGGCGACAATTGTGCGTAATGCCGCAAACAGCGCATCAACTTGAGCGGCGGTAATACCGGTGGTTGGTTCGTCGAGGATGAGCACATCTGAGCCGGCAATCAACAAGCGTACGATTTCGACTTGTTGGCGCTGGCCCACGGTCAAATCACGCATACGTTGGTCAGGGTGGAGCGGGAATCCCAGGGTGGTGCTCCAATGAATAATTTGCTGGCGTACTTCGGCATCATTGGGCATTTGTAGTCCACAGGCAATGTTTTCTAATACATTAAACACTGGCACATCGAGGGGATCTTGACCGACCATACCGATGCCGATTTGCACGGCGAGACGGGGGGTGCCAAGTGTGACCGCAGTGCCATTTATAAAAATTTGCCCACTGTCGGGTTTATAGACACCAGACAGGAGCTTCATCAGGGTACTTTTGCCGGCACCATTCTCGCCGAGGACGCCATGGATTTGCCCAGCGGCGAATGCAATCGTGATGTCTTGGTTGGCGCGAACAGGTCCAAACGACTTATTGAGTTGCTGAATGCTGACGTGCATTTCACTCCTTTGTGATGTGAAAATACCAGGCTCCGAATACTCGGAGCCTGGTCATCAGTATCATGGTTACTTGCTTACGCTTTGGCCTTCCATGCCTTCGAGCAACTGGGGCATGTACCATACTTGTTTGTCGGTAGCGACTTCGCCATCCTTGAGGAATGCCGTACCGTCTTGGAAGTTGATCGGACCGGTCCACAAATTGAGGCCGCCAGCCAATTCGGCGATAAAGGCATCGAGCTTGGTGGCGTTTTCAGCGGTCAAAGCCTTACCTTTGGCAAACCCAATACCGCTGGTTTCGACAGCGTTGATGTCAGCCCAGTCTGGCCCAAACATGGTGAATTCTTGCTTCCAAGTACCACCCTTGACGTCGTTGATGAGCTTGGTGTATGACGGAACCCAGTTGAAGTAAGGCACGCCCAAACACGCGGCTTCACCCTTGGCACAGGCTTCCTTGAAGTCGTACGGTACCGCAAACACGGCCTTACCGGCGGCTTGGGCTTTGCCGGCTTCAACGACAGCTTCTGGGGTATCGATACCCGAGATGACCACGTCTGAACCAGCGGTGAAGAAGTCATTGACCACTTTGGTGGGGTCGAGGGTTACACCGGGGATGTTGAACCAGAAGCCAATCCAAGTCACGTTGAACTTGAGGGCGGCTGGGTCGCCACCGCGTTGGTTCCAGCAGTATTTGGCACCGAGGTAGGCGGAGTCGGCCAAGCGGCGGGTTTCGTCATTGACCAAAGGTCCAATAAACGAAATGTTGCCCGTGGCGCTTTGCAAAGCAGCAGCACAACCAGCAATCATCTTGCCGTATTCCATGCGACCCATGAGGTTGCCAAGATTGGCCGGCGCTTTGCCGGTAATCACGTCGTCACCTGAGGCATGCACAAAGGTCACATCGGGGTGGGCTTTGGCTGCTTCACGGGTGCCGTCTTTGAAGTCATCGGAGGTGGTGATGATGAGTTTGGCACCCTTGGCGATGAGTTCGTCGACGACTTGTTCGACCTTGACATTGGGGCGATCGGCGGGGTTGACCTTGTCAACATAGACCATCTGGCTACCGGGGGTTTTTGATTCGATGTACTTGGCGGAGTCGTAATGTGCTTGGCTCCAACCACCATCATTGATGGGGCCGACCAACACGAGACCGAACACGAACTTCTCATCTGCTGCCGGGGCACTGGACTGGGCCGCACAGGCACTGAACACCAGTGACAAGATTGCCACCACAACGAGCATCATTGTGCGTGACGTACGACCGCTGACCATCTGCTGCTTCATGCTACTCCTCTTACCGTATGATTGACCGATACTTCCCCAAAATATGAAAAGGCCGACTGCGTCGACCTTACTGGGGCGAACTTATGGTGATGCGACAATGCATCTGATTTCATCTGTGGTTAATATAAAGTATATAGGGATTTCATATCGTGTCAAATCACCACCCCACATCCCCAAATTCACACAAATACCATCAACTATAGGGTTGTAACGCCACATACATCGCTTCTAAGGCCTGTTGTAGCACACTCCGTTGCGTCGCCAATGTCAGCCGAATGTAGCCATCACCAGCAGCACCAAAGGCACTGCCATCGCCTAAAGCCACCTTTGCATGTGACAAGAAAAATTCTTTCGGATTCGTAGGTAAATTGGCTTGGCGACAGTCAATCCAGAGCAAATAGGTTGCCTCAGCACGATTTGGGATTAGTTGAGGCATATATTGCCGCATAAATCCAATCGCATATTCACGGTTGGCTTGATAATACGCCAACACGTCACGCAACCATTCGTCGCCATGCTGGTAGGCCGCCAACGCCCCCGTATACCCAAAAATCTGCGGACTGGCAACCAACCCCTGCATGGCGGACAAATATTGGGCACGCAATTCTGGGTTCTGGATAATCGCCACACAAAATCCCAGCCCCGGGATATTAAAGGTTTTGCTGGGGCTCATCAACGTAATCGTCTGTTGGGCAATTTGGGGAGAAAGAGTGGCAATGGGAATGTGTTTGGTACCATCAAGCATGAGTTCGCAATGAATCTCGTCAGAGCAAATCACGATATCATGGTCCACACAGCGCGCCGCCATAGCGGTAAGCTCTGCACGGTCAAAGGCACGACCCGTCGGATTATGCGGATTACACAACAAAAAAAGCCGCGTTTGGGCATCGATTGCCGCCTCAAACGCATCATCGTCGTGGTGGTAGGTACGAAAGCCGCTAGCATCGAGTCCTTCGCGGAGTTGGGCAAATTGACTTTGGCGCCCTTGGTTCCCTGGTGATTTAGCAATGGGACCATAACAAGGCGCATGCATCAGTACGGCATCACCAATCTGACCCACGGCACGACAGGCCACATTGAAGCCCGCTACCACGCCCGGGAGATAGACCAAATCATCGGTGGTAATCTGCCAATCATACAAGCGGCGCATCCGCTCGACAATGACCTCACCAATTTCGGGCAATTCCCAGCCAGCACCAGGTGCTGAGGCATGGCCAATGGCAGCAGTATAGCCAAAAATCCCATGGGCGACCCGGGCAGCCAAGGCGTCGGTGACGGCCTGAGGGGGTTTGAAGTCGGCTTCTGCAATCCACAACGGTAATACATCGGCGTCGTAGAGATTCCACTTCACACTATCACTATCACGCCGCGCAAAGTGTGTATCAAAATCATGGGGCATATGCGTCCTCCTGTTACATGATAATCAAACGGCACCCCACACAGCGTGCAGGGTGCCGCCACGCGTCGAGTAGATTAGCTCAGTGGTTCGAGGGCCTTACGCATCATTTCGAGGCCATCGGCCAGCAATGAACGCGGGCAGGCCATGGTGATACGGACAAAATTCCTAGATTGGGAACCAAAGTTGCGGCCGTCACCCAGCGCCACGCCGAATTTTTGGAAGTATTCTTTGGGGTTGCCATCGATACCGGCTTGGCTACAATCGACCCATGACAAATAGGTCGATTCGGGGTTGGTGATGTGCAATTGAGGCATATATTTTTTGACGAAGTCAATGGCAAAATCGCGGTTGCCGGCATAATGCACCAATGATTGATCCAACCATTCTTGGCCATGCTCGTAGGCGGCCAAAGCACCTACATAGCCAAAGATCCCGGCGTGAGGCACCATGCCACCCATGACTTTTTTGTACTTGGCACGGAGTTCAGGGTTTTGGATGATGGCAAAGCTAAAACCAAGACCTGGGATATTAAAGGTTTTGCTGGG
>DBCF01000104.1 GCA_002292925.1 Roseiflexaceae bacterium UBA965
GAGTGCCAACCATGGAGATTCCACACGACGGTTGCGAGGGCAACCGGCATGGAATGACGCCAAAGTGGAGGCTCCGCGCCTCCGCGTGAGCCAACCACAACCCCACCCATAAACCACCCACCCGTAGCGAAAGGCAACATCCAATGAAAGGCCAAACTGATCCCCATCAACCCACTAACACCCCAGCGACGTCCCTGCCACTCGATGACATCACCGGTGCAATCATCGATGCCGCCGTCAACATCCACATCGCACTCGGCCCAGGATTATTGGAATCCGTCTACGAAGCCGTACTCGCACGAGCACTCGAACGCCGTGGCTTATCCATTGAACGCCAAAAAATCATTCGCTTTGAATACGACGGCATGGTGTTTGAGGAAGGACTGCGGGTAGACTTGCTCGTCGAAAAAAGTGTCATTGTAGAGCTAAAATCCGTAGAAAAACTCGCACCCGTGCACAGCAAGCAACTCCTCACCTACTTGCGACTTCTCGATCTACCGGTGGGCTTGCTCTGCAACTTTGGGGCGGCCACCTTCAAAGAAGGGCTACACCGCATCGTCAACAAACTCTCCCCCGCTGATTCACCCCAGCTCCGCATAAACCTACCAGCCACCCCAGCACAATCTAGCCCACCAAAAAAGGATCACATTCTATGACAATGATTGGTCAAGCAGAGCGCATCACCCAACAACGGGTCGTCGCCTTTTTTGTCAATACCCTCGGCTACGAATATCTCGGCAACTGGCAAGATCGCCCCGACAATCGCCCAATCGAAACTGAGTTGGTACGCACACAGCTCCGGCGCCGTGGCTATACCGACCAGCTCAGCAATCGCGCCATCGATATGCTCAGCCGGGCGGCAGCGCTCAGCAATGACGACCTGTATACGGCCAATAAACGCGTCTATGAACTGTTGCGCTACGGCATCCCCATCAAAGAATCCCCCAATGCACCGACACAGACGGTCAAGCTGGTTGACTGGGATGTACCCGCCCAAAACCACTTTGGCATCGCCGAAGAAGTCACCTTGCGTGGCGACAACGAACGGCGCCCCGACATCGTGCTCTACCTCAACGGCATCGCCATCGTCACACTCGAGCTCAAAAACGCCCGCACTAGTGTCGAAACCGCTATTCGCCAGACTATTTCAAACCAACAACCACTCTTCAACCGCTGGTTTTATAGCACCGTACAACTCGTGCTCGCCGGCAACGACAGTCAAGGGTTGCGCTATGCCACCATTGATACTCCCGAAAAATACTGGCTACAATGGCAAGAAGATGCCCATCTCGATGACGGTCGTAGCAAATTAGATAAATACCTCGGGAAATTGTGTGCCAAACCACGCCTGCTCGAACTCATCAACGATTTCATCTTGTTTGATGGCGGCATCAAAAAAGTCCCCCGCACCCATCAATACTTTGGGGTCAAAGCCGCCCAACAACGCATCATGGCTGGGCACGGTGGGATTATTTGGCATACCCAAGGCAGCGGCAAAAGCATCGTCATGGTGCTCCTTGCCCAGTGGATTCTCGCACACAAACCCAACGCCCGCATTGCCGTGATTACCGACCGTGATGAGCTCGACAAACAGATTGAACAAGTATTTAACAACGCCAACACCCCCATGGTCCGGGCAAGTAGTGGCAACGATTTACTCGACAAGTTGCAGCACCCGCTACCGCGGCTCCTCTGTGCGCTGATTCACAAATTTGGGTCGCACGACAGCGACTTTGAAGGCTATATCGCACAATTACACCAGCAACCCCAGCCGGTATATGGGGATTTGTATGTATTTGTCGATGAATGCCATCGTACCCAGAGCGGTCGGCTCCACAAAGCGATGAAAACCATTCTCCCCAATGCCGTGTTTATCGGGTTCACCGGGACGCCGTTGTTGCAAACCGATGCCCAGACCACCTACGAAGTGTTTGGCGACTACATCCACACCTACAAATTCAATGAAGCGGTGGCAGATGGGGTCGTGCTCGACCTCGTCTATGACGCCCGTGACATCGCCCAGACCTTGACGTCACCCGAGCGGGTCGATATTTGGTTTGATGCCAAAACCCAAGGCTTGAACGAATGGCAAAAGCAGGCGCTACGCGAACAATGGGCCACCATGCAACGCGTGCTCAGCTCACGGTCACGCATGGAAAACATCGTCCAAGACATCGTTTTTGACTTTGCCACCAAACCACGCCTCACCACCCAACGTGGTACCGCCATGTTGGTGGCCAACAGTATCTACGAAGCCTGTCGCTACTACGAATTATTTGGGCGCACCGAATTAGCGCAACGATGCGCCGTCATTACCTCGTATCAACCCATTGCGAACAACATCACCCTCGAAGACTCGGGGCATCAATATTCGGCCAGTGATAAACAATTTGTCTATGCGACCTATACCCAACTCCTCAGCCAGAGTGGTCAAGGAAACACCGAACAGTACGAAGACTGGGCCAAGCGCTTGTTTATCAAAGAACCCGCCCGCATGAAATTGCTGATTGTGGTCGACAAACTCCTCACTGGATTCGATGCGCCCTCGTGTACCTACTTATATATTGACAAAAAAATGCAGAACCATGGGCTTTTTCAGGCGATTTGTCGCACCAATCGCCTCGATGGTGACGACAAACAATACGGCTATGTGGTCGACTACAAAGACCTGTTTACGCATGTCACCAACGCCCTCAAGGTCTACACGGTACCCCTCGACGACAAGACACCAGGTGGATCACCCGCCATCGAAATGCAGGCCCGCCTCAAAATCGAACGGCAAAATCTCGAAGCGGCCCTCGAATCGCTGTTTAAGCTCTGTGAACCAGTGCCCCACCCCAAAGACGATGTCGCCTATATCCAGTTTTTTTGTGGCAATACCGAGGATGCACAGGCCCTCACACAGACGGCGCAAGTCCGTGAGATCCTCTACAAAAGTGTCGCCAAATTACTGCGTTGTTATGCGGCAATTGCCAATCAAATGAGCGAAGCCGGCTATAGTGCCAGCCAAATCGCCGACATCAAACGCCAGGTAGAGAGCTATGTGCGGCTCCGCGAGATTTTGCAACATGCCAGTGGCGAATATATTGACCTCAAGGCCTATGAACCAGACATGCGCCGGCTGATTGATACGTATATCACGGCATCGGCACCACAAGCCATCACTGATTTCGACAATTATTCGCTGATGGAGCTGATTACGCATATCGGCGCGCACGAAGCCATCACGATGCGCTTACAGCCCATCAAAGAGAACAAAAACGCCATTGCCGATACGATGGCCCACAATGCCCGTGCTACTATTTCTCTCAAAAGCAAAGAAAACCCGCAATACTACCGGCGCATGTCCGAAATGCTCGACGAGATTATCCAGCAACTGCGCCAACAGGCAATCGAATATGGGGAATTTCTGCGCAAGATGAGCGAATTAGCGAAACAGATTGTGGTTCCCACCAGCGAGATACCCTATCCCATCAAAGCGCTCTACGACAATTTATCACTCGCTGAGGCTGATTGTCGCCAGATTCTCGAAGAGCGTCAGTTGTATGTAGCGCAACAAGACGCCAAACTCGATGTAGTACGGTTGGTTGATCATGCCATTCTGCACCACAGACAAGACAACTGGCGTAACAATCAAGCCAAAGAAAACATCATCAAAGGAGCTGTTTTTCAAGTCATCAAAAATGTTAGCATAGTCGAAGAGCTCTTTCCGATTATCAAGGCGCGCACTGAGTACTAATACAATGACGAATCCCGACTACATCACCATTGACCAGCTCCAGATAGCGCTGACGCGGAAATCCATCAAAAATCTACACCTGCGGGTACACCCGCCCGCAGGGCAGATTACCATCAGTGCGCCGCATCAGTTGGCAATGCCCGTCATCGAGGCCTTTGTACGGAGCAAATTACCTTGGATTCGCCAGCAACAAGCCCAGCATCAACAGTATGCCCGCCTGCCTGAATCCGAATTACTCGAGCGCGAAAGTCATTATGTGTGGGGGGCACGCTATTTGTTGCATTTGCAGGTGGGGACCCGTTACCACATCGAACAAACACCCACACAACTGGTGTTGACGGCACCGGCGCATAGCACGAATGTCCATCGTGCGGCGTATTTGCAACGCTGGTACCGCCAACAGCTCCTCGCCGCCCTGCCTCCGTTATTGGCGACGTGGCCCACACGGATGGGAGTACAGGTCAATCGGCTCTTTGTACAACAAATGAAAACGCGTTGGGGGAGTTGCAATCATCGCGCCGGGCATATCCGCCTCAACACCGAATTAGCCAAACATGCACCCCATTTACTAGAATATGTGCTGGTACACGAGCTGGTGCATTTGCTCGAGCCATCGCACAACAAACGCTTTTATGCGCTCCTCGGGCAGTTTTGGCCCAGCTGGCAATCAGACCGCCAACAGCTCCGGAGTGGCTTGGGGATGGCACA
>DBCF01000115.1 GCA_002292925.1 Roseiflexaceae bacterium UBA965
CGTGGTTCGGCCGGCGCCTCGCTGGTACTCTACTGCTTGGGGATTACCGACGTCGACCCCGTCGCCAACAAACTGTTGTTTGAGCGCTTTTTGAGCCCCGAACGGCTCGAAATGCCCGACATCGACGTCGACTTTGCCGATACCCGCCGTGGCCAAGTCCTCGATTATATTGCCGCCAAATACGGCCGCGAAAATACCGCCCAGATCATCACCTATGGCACCCTCGGCGCCAAAGCGGCTATCCGCGATGTGGGTCGGGCCCTCGACGTGCCGTTGTCAGAAGTCGACCGCATCGCCAAACTCATCCCCAATACCCCCAATATCACCTTGCGCGATGCGTTGGAAAAAGCCCCGGAATTCAAACAACTCTACGAATCAAGCGACGAAACCAAACAAATCATCGACTGGGCCCAACGCATCGAAGGGCGTATGCGCAACGTCGGCACCCATGCCTGTGGCGTGGTGATTAGCCGCAACCCCCTCGACGAAGTGGTGCCACTGCAACGCACCACCAAAGACGAAAACTCGCTGATGGCCGCCTATGAAGGCCCCACGTTGGCCAAAATCGGCCTGCTCAAAATGGATATCCTTGGACTAACCAATTTGTCGGCAGTGGCCGAAACACTGCGCTACATCGAAATTTCGACCGGCAATGCCATGCAACTGGGTGATATCCCGCTCACCGACAAAAAAACCTTTGAGTCGTTGAGTAGCGGCAATACCGTCAATGTGTTCCAGCTCGAATCTGCGGGCATGGTGCGCTACCTGCGTGAACTCAAACCGACCCGCGTCGAAGACATCTATGCCATGGTGGCGCTCTATCGCCCGGGTCCGCTCGAACAAATCCCGGTCTACATCCAAAACAAAAACAATCCCAAGGGGATTAAATACCTCCACCCGATTCTCAAGCCTATCCTCGAAGACACCTATGGCGTCATCGTCTACCAAGAGCAGATTATGCAACTGCTCCAAGTCATCGCCGGCTATACCCTTGGGCAAGCCTATATCGTGCTCAAAGCCATCGGTAAAAAACAAAAAGAGATGATGGCCGCCGAAGAACCACGCTTCAAAGATGGCTGTCTCAAAAACGGTTTAACCAAAGAGCAAGCTGAGACGTTGTGGGATCTCATCCAACCCTTCGCCGGCTATTCATTCAACCGCCCCCACGCTACCTTGTACGGGTTGTTGTCATACCAGACGGCCTACCTCAAAAATAACTTCTCGACAGAATACATGGCCGCGGTGCTCAAAGGATCGGCTGGGCAAATCGAAGATGTGGCCAAAGCGGTCAACGAATGTGCCAAACTGGGGGTAGCGGTGCTCCGCGCCGATGTCAACGCCAGCCAAGCCGACTTCACCATTGAGCGCATCAATGATTCGGTGGTAGGAGGCGATATCCGCTTTGATCGGGGTGTACGCTTTGGCTTGGCCGCCATCAAAAACGTCGGCGAAGGCCCCGTCGAAGCTATTATTGCCGCCCGGGGCGATACGCCGTTTACCAGCCTCGCTGACTTTGCCGATCGCGTCGACCAGAAACTCATCAACAAACGGGTGATTGAAAGTCTAATCAAGGCCGGTACCTTTGATTCGCTGACCGGTACCCGTCGCCAAAAACTAGCGGTGCTTGACCAAGTCCTCGATGCCGCCAGTGGTGCCCAAAAAGCCCGCGCCAGCGGCCAATCGAGCTTGTTTGATTTGATGGGTTCAAGTGATAGTAGTGCAGCAACAGTCAATATGGCCGCCGTGCAATTCCCTATTTTGCGCGAATCCCGCGAAGACAATCGTGAGCTCCTCGCCTGGGAAAAAGAACTGCTGGGCATGTATGTCTCAGACCACCCCGTCGTGCAAGCCCTGCGTGACGTCGATTTGAGCGATGTCACCTCGCTTGGGGCCGTCAACGACGAAATGGTCGGGCAATCACTAACCTTTGCCGGGATGCTCAGCGCCACCAAAACCGTCACCACCAAAAAAGGCGACAGTATGTTTGTGGGGGTCTTTGAAGATCTGGCTGCCAGCATGGAATGCGTGGCCTTCCCCAAATCCTACGAAAAATTCCGGGCTTTGCTTCACGACGATTCAGTCGTGCGTATCATCGGTAAACTCGACCGCCGCAACGATGGTATGCAACTGATGATCGACAAAGTCGAAGCCATTATTCATAGCGACGAACCCGCCGCCCCACCTGCTGCCCAAATGCGGACAGCACCACCGCCGACCAACTCGGCACCAACAAATCCTGCACCGGTCACCCAATCCCCTGCCACGCCTCCTTCCGTGAGTCATACGACACCACCTACAGGAAACACCATGTCAGAGCAACGCAAATACGGCGCCTCCAATCACGGCGCCCACGATGTCATCAAGTCACCCAGCCGGGCCGCTGTATCGGCACCCAAACCGGCACCAGCCCCCGCCGCACCTGAACCGAGCGGCCCGCAACATGTCATCCGTCTCTACTTCCCACTGTTTGACAACGATGACCATGCCGTCCAATTCATGAACGAAATCTACGCCCTCACTGAACACTTCCGTACTGCCGATGATGGCGAAGCCGTCTTGATGATCCATTTACCCATCGAACAACGCAATGTGGTGCTCCGGATGCGTGGTACGGTCCGTGACCCCATCAACCTGCGCGATATCTTGCGCAACAAAGTGGGCCACGACGCAATCGTGCTCGAATCCGCCTAAACAAATACCCCCTTTTGCGATCAATTGCAACAACGATTGAACCCCTCGTGGCCATAAAATGCCCGAGGGGTTTGTCTTTGTACGCCATATATCTTGATAAACCTGTGCAAAAGCTGTGATAGTCAGGGTGATTTTGGGGTGATTATGCCCGAATTAGCCGAATTGCACGGTAATTTACGGGTTTATCGGCAAACCTGTGCAAACTATTGTAGCAATAACATTGCACGAGAGTTTCATGATTGAATTTATGCCTATTTTAGCAGTTTTTTCAACATGTACCTTTTTTCACAGCAAACAATCTCTACAAATAAATAGTGCGTGAATCCCTAAAATACCCCCTAAAATCCTATAAATCCTCTTAAAATAATACTTAATTATTTTTTGTGTATCGTAATTTATGATATATTATATAAAAATTATAACTGATGTGGTATAGAGTTGTAACTACAATTTTAGGTGTAGAGGATAAATAGAGCATAAAATGAGTATTTGCAAATGCTGGACAAAGTATTGACATTTTATTGCACATGTTCTACAATAGTGGTGTGCTGATACGAACTAAGGAGGCGTCTCGATGACGTTACAACAGTCAGCAGACTATAAAGAACAACATGCGTCGCTTCCTACTCTCATTTCAGCTACCGACGCCGACGACCAGCTCAAGATCATCGCTATCGCCAATGGTGATAATCTTGCACTCGAGGAGCTTTATCATCGTTATTCGGGTGTTGTCTACCGGCTAGCGTTTCGTGTGCTCAAACAACGCGAACAAAGTGAAGAAGTCGTCCAAGAGGTATTTTGGCGGGTATGGCGGCGTAGTGCCAGCTTCGAGCGTGAGCGCGGGCGGGTAGCACAGTGGATATTTGGGATAGCGCACAACCTGTGCATCGACGAGATGCGCCGGATGCGGGCCCGTCCCAATCCCGTCTACGAAAACGACGAACACCCCATCATTGCCCAACTCGTTGACGAGCACATCGACATCCCGGCGGTGGTATGGGCCAACGAGCAACGGCGCGTGATTGTGGGGGCACTTGCTACCCTGCCTGTAGCGCAACGTGAGGCGGTAGAATTAGCCTACTTTGGTGGGTTTTCGCATCAAGAAATCGCCGATCGCCTCGACCGTCCCCTCGGCACCATCAAAACACGCGTGCGCTTAGGTTTGCAAAAACTCGGCACCTTGCTCGCCGAAACAGACATTGACGGTACAACGGTATAATCGAACCCCCGTAGGGCAGATGCCCCACGGGGGTTTTTGCTATTCACACTGCTGCAGGTTATTTTTTGGCAATCAATTGATAAAACTGGTCATCAACCGCTGGTCGTGCCCCGAAATGACTCACCACCCAGCTGCCGAGGTTGTTGGCGAGTTGGGCGGCCTTGGCGAGATCACCGTCACGCAAATAACTACTCAAAAACCCTGCGTTAAATGAATCACCGGCCCCAGTGGCGTCAATCACCGGCACTTCGTGGGTGGTGTGGTGATGTTCGTACCCGGGGGCACTAATCACACAGCCATCTTTGTCGAGTTTGAGCACCACGACGGCATCCTTAAAGCGTTTGCGCAAGGCCCGGGCAATCAAGAGTGGCTCACGCTCACCCGTCAAAATCATCCCTTCGTCACGGTTGGGCAAAATAATGTCAATTGGTAATTGGGCAATAATCGCGTCAAAGGTATCGCGACCCATTTCGCGGATCATCTGGTACGACGCCGGGTCAAACGACACGGTGGCGCCGGCAGCTTTGGCGATTTGGGCAGCGTGGAGGGCGGCAGCCCGCGGTGGATCACTAAACACCGACCAGGCCGTAATATGCACATGGGCGGCTTGTTGCAATGCCGCCACCGGGATATGCTCAGGGTACAAATGAAAATCGGCCCCTTGGTTGGTAATCATACTGCGTTGACCGGCTTTATCGATCATCACCACAATCACGCCGGTGTCGTGGTCTGGCGTACGGGTGATGTGACCTTGCACTCCTTCGCGAGCGAGGTCGGCCACAATCAGGTCGCCAAAGGCATCGGTACCAACCGCACCCACAAAGGCGGCAGGTGCACCGAGGCGAGCCACCCACGTCGCCACATTGGCAGCCGAGCCGCCCGGTGCCAAGGCAATGCGCCCGGTGGTGTCGCCCCCTGGTAACAAAATCGTATCGGGTTGCGCCAATACATCCCAAACCAAATCACCAACAGCAACAATTGCGCCTGTACGCATGAACGTGTTCCTTTTGTGATACACGAAACGCCGCATACGGCGGCGTTTCTGCCGAAGTATACGGCGTCTGATGGATTATTATACCGGGCAATTAGACGGTTTCGTTTGCCGAAGTAGCCGGGGTAGCAGCCGCTTGGGCTGCTTGGCGCACCAATGGCAACAATACGCCGATAATTACGACCGCAGCCGCCCCTACAAACAACCCACCCGCATGGTAAGGAGCAGTGACATTGACGAAGTCTGACAACCACCCAGCCAACAACGGTCCCAGCACCATGGTCAGCGACGTCAAGGCTTGACTACCACCCAACGTGGCACCTTGGGCGCTGGGGTCGACACGACGCGAAATCAAGCTGGTCAATGACGGAGTGGCCATGCCGCTACCGGCGCCCAACAAGATGATTGCTGGGTACAACCACAAGCCGGTGGGGGCGATAGCGAGACCTTCAAAGCCCAGCGCCATAATCACCATACCGACCATGGCCAATTTGGCTTCGCCGAATTTGGGCAACAACATACGCAACAAAAAGCCTTGCATGATGACTGCCATCAAACCCACCGCCACAAACACAAAGGCATTGTCGATGGCCGCAAAGCCAAAGCGCCGGTCACTATAGACGGCAAAGTTGCTTTGCATACCCGAAAAGGCCAAATTCAACAAGACAATCCCAATCAACAAGGTACGAATGTTGTTGTTTTGCAATACGTCTGCCACCCGTGTAAAGGGGTTGCTACTGCTCACCACCGTGGTACGGCGCTCAACAGGCAACGACTCGGGCAAGGCAAAATAGCCGAAGGTGACATTGATGAATGACAATGCGGCTGCCACAAACACAGGAACGGCTAAGCCGTACGTGCTGAGCACACCCCCCAAGGCTGGTCCGAGCATGAAGCCCAACCCGAAGGCTGCACCAATCATGCCAAGCCCCTTGGCGCGGTTTTCGGGGGTGGTAATGTCAGCGATATAGGCTTGGGCAGTACTAATGTTGGCGCCCGTTACCCCGTCGATGATGCGTGACAAAAACAAGGCGGTCAGCATCAACCATGGGCTGATGACAAATAAGTTTTCGGAAAAACCAAAGATGACGTAGCCAATGCCCGTCCCCAACAAACTAATCAACAATACCGGGCGGCGACCATAGCGATCAGACAAACTGCCTAACCACGGTGCACAAACGAATTGCATCAAGGCGTAGATGGCGGATAGCCCACCTACAATCAATGCCCGGTTGACCATAAACCACGGATCACCCGATGATTCGAGGATTTTGACGTAGTATGGCAATACGGGGATCACAATCCCGATACCGAGCAAATCGATGAGCACCGTGAAAAAAATAAATAACATCGGTGAACGTTGGCGCATGCATCCCTCTTTTGCGTATACAAAAACTACCATTAAAGCATGGTTGTACTATAACCGGTTTGACAATGTTTTGTCAATGTTTTGTCAATGTTTTGCATATACATTGCAGATTACGTCACCGCCAAAACAGAACCTACGGGATAAAGGGAGTAACAGACGAGGTTACAAATCAAAAACAGGGGTCGAATTAATTGACGGCACGGCATGCGAGTGGTATACTGTTCTGACGTGTTGCCTTACCCAAGGCAATTTTGTTCTGTTATATTATTTATATAAACGGGGTTATCCAGAAGGGGTGCTGTCATAACCGACCGATTGCGATTCAACAACCGAATACGTGCTCGCGAGATTCGTCTGATTGACGAACAGGGTGCACAGGTTGGCATAGTAGCATTACGTGATGCAATTCAGATGGCCGAGGAGCGCGGGTTCGACCTTGTAGAGGTTGCACCAAACGCGGTACCTCCGGTATGTCGCATCATGGACTACGGCAAGTTCCGATACGAGCAATCGAAGAAGGAACGCGAGGCGCGCAAACACCAGAAGCAAGTAGAGCTGAAGGAAGTGCGACTCAAACCCAAGACTGACGATCACGACATCGACGTCAAAGCCAAGCAAGCGCGCAAGTTCTTGTTGGGTGGTGATAAAGTCAAATTCACCCTACGTTTCCGTGGTCGTGAAATCTTCCACCCAGACATTGGGTTAAAGATGCTCGAAGGCATGGCTGAGGATTTACGTGATATCTCAGTAATCGAGCAGCGGCCGTTGATGGAAGGGCGGGTATTATCGTTGTTATTGGCACCAAACGCCAAGGCACGTGCGACACCAACCAAGCCAGCGACGTCGGCAGCAGCGAACGCCACGCCACGGCCTGCCAAACCGCCCAAAGAAGTCGTTGTGCCAGCAGAAGCGCCTGCTGCAACGCTTGTAGAAGAGGCAGTTGCACCAGTGGCAGCGGCTACTCCAGTAGAAACAGTTGCACCAGTGGCAGCGGCTACTCCAGTAGAAACAGTTGCGCCAGTAGCAGCGGCTACTCCAGTAGCGCCGGTGGCAGCGACTCCGAAGCCACGTGCTGCCAAACCGCCCAAAGAAGCAAGTGTGCCGGTAGCAGAAGCGCCTGCACCTGTGCCCGCAGAAGCGGCCCTACCCGTGGATGCGTCGCCCAATACTACCTCAGAAGGGGAATAATAGTCATGCCCAAGATGAAAACACACAAAGGTACAGCCAAGCGCTTTACTTTTACTGGCTCAGGTAAGTTGGTCAGCGCCATGGGGCGTCGTGGTCACTTCCGCCGTCGCAAGGCCACTCGGCTCTTGCAGAAATTGAGCCGGATGCAAGAAGTCCACGAGTCAACGCAGGCCCGCGTATTGCGTGGTTTGCCGTACCGCAAGAAGCATGCCCGCTGACGAATGCCCCTCCGAGGCGGTGTGTTGATATACACATCTACTTCTGTAAAGAACAGGAACCATAATGGCTCGCGTAAAACGTGGAATGATGGCGCACAAGCGCCACAAAAAGCTCCTCAACCAAGCAAAGGGCTTCCAAGGCAGCCGTAGCCGTCGCTACGCCGTCGCCAAGCAATCCGTCATGAAGGCCTTGTCGTATGCCTTCCGTGACCGTCGCGCCCGGAAGCGCGACTTCCGCCGTTTGTGGATTATCCGCATCAACGCCGCTGCGCGGATGTGTGGTGTATCATACAGCCGGTTGATCAACGCCTTGCAAAACGCTGGTATTGTCATCGATCGCAAGATGTTGGCAGACTTGGCCGTGCATGACATGGCCGCCTTCCGCCAAATTGCCGAACGTGCCCTTACCCCAGCCTCGTGATTCGTAGCACCAGCAATAGTCACGTCCGCACCATCCGCTCACTCCGCGACGATCGTTCGTTGCGTCGTAGTGAGCGGATGTTTGTGCTCGAAGGCGTGCGCCTCGTTGCAGATCTGCTCACGAGCGGGGCCACCCCCGTGTTTGTGCTTTATGACCCCGACCAACTAGCCACTACCGATGCGGGCAATGCCTTGATAGATACCTTGACCCATAGCGCAGGGGCGGTATATGCCGCCAGTGCTGAGGTCATCAAAGCCGCCAGCGACACCACGTCACCCCAAGGTGTGGTGGCAGTGGCACACTGGCCGACGTGGTCAGCAATGACGGCGCCCCGCTTGGTGGTGGTCTGCGACCACATCCAAGACCCCGGCAATCTGGGTACCATCATCCGGAGCAGTGACGCCGTAGGGGTCGATGCCCTCTATTGTAGCGTGGGGTCTGTCGACGCCTATGCCCCCAAAACCGTACGGGCCAGTATGGGCAGTCTAATGCGTGTGCCCATCTTCCAAGACATGGCGTGGGATGCGCTCGCACGTACCCTCGCGCCGTATCGGATTTATGCAGCCGACGGCGGCGGGCAAAGTGTAGCCTACACCCAGATTGATTGGAGAACACCAAGTGTGTTGATTGTGGGCAACGAAGCCCACGGGTTGAGTACCGCCGCCCGGCAACTCGCACAACAAACCATTCATATTCCCATGCGGGCCGGCATCGAATCACTCAATGCTGCCATGGCGGCAAGTATTATTTTGTTTGAGGCCCAGCGCCAACAAATGAAAAATTGACAATGGATTCTCATGGGCTCGCACAGAGTGCGCGGAGGGCGCGGAGGCAAGCACACACGGTGGCACGCAGTATTTTGTGTGAGGCTCAGCGCCAACAACAGACCAACTAGCCAATCAATGGAAAATTGAAAATGAAAAATTGAAAATTACGCATACCCACAATACCTACACCAAAACCCCACCCCTGGCGTCATTCCATGCCGG
>DBCF01000169.1 GCA_002292925.1 Roseiflexaceae bacterium UBA965
TTGGTATCGACAAAGCAATAGCGATTGGCCTGCGCCCACAACGCGTCTTCACGGGCAATATGCCCCTTGGCGATTTCGAGTAGCTGGCGATGGCTCAGCTGCCGGTGCTGCTGATGTTTGTCCCAATACTCCCGCCCATATTCGGGCATCCATACCGTGTCGAAATGCGCCGCCAAGGCTGCCGTCAAGGTTGATTTGCCTGTCGACGGGGCACCGAGCAACACGACCCGCGTGATGAGATCGGTATAGACCCGCGGCGCAATCAAGTGGCGGTGGCGCCAGGCATCATCACGAATCATCGTCGCCGAAATCGGCTTGATGGTGCGGGGCGGGTCGACTTGGCGATTGACTGCCCCCAGCGCGGCACTCACATGCTCGCCGTAGCGTTCACTCGAATAAAAATGCGTAATGCCCCGTGACCCTACTTTTTGCAAAATATAGGCGTCATGCATGGCGATAATCTCCGGCGTATAGCCGGTCTCCGTCGGTCCATCCCACGCCTCGACGATTTCAACCGTGGGGTACAAGTCGCGGATCCACTGCGTGCGGATCGGCAGCGGAATCGACGTCGTGTCAGGTGCGTCATAGATCATCACGATGACTTCGTCCATTTCGGCCAAGGCCGTGTCAATCACCAATTGATGCCCGGCATGCAATGGCGCGTATTTGCCTAGCGTAAAGCCGATGCGTTTACTCATTTGGCTTCCTCTTTCTGCATCTGTTGCCACCAGCGATAGCCACCATAGGCCGCAATCGCCCAAAACACCACATATTCGAGGGCAATCAGCTTAATCCCTTTGCTATAAAAAAGCCCGATGCTACACGTATCAACAGCCACCCAAATCACCCAGTTTTCCCATTTTTTGATTGACAACAAATACATGGCCGCAATACTCATCGCCATCACCAACGAATCTGCATAGGGGTAGGCCGCCGGTGTGGGGAATAATGTGGGCAACAATTGATGCACATTCGCAAAAAACAGCCCCAATAGCCCCGCACCCACCACAATCGCCACCCCAATGCCGAGATTGACTTGCCACGTGTTGCGCGTGATTTTCAGCTCCTGTTGCGAATCCATCTGAGTTGGCCGCGGATTAGCCCACATCCACCAGCCATAAATGCTGATGAGCAAAAAATAAACCTGTAACGTCATGTCGGCGTATAACTGCACCTGATAGAACGTGGCAAAAAAGAACACGATGTTGATTATCCCAATCGGGTAATTCCAAATACTCGCCCGCGCTGCCAAAATCACACTCCATAACCCAAAAATCGTCCCAATCAGCTCCACCAATGTCAGTGGATAATCGAGAATCGTGTAGACCACCGTGTTGATACTAAATAACGCCGTTAATAATTCCATCGCCTACCTCTTTCTTTTTAGTTAGTGTATTAAAAACACTAACAACACTATACCAAAAAGACGTCGCGTTGTAAAGAGTGATTTTTGGGCAATTTGGCACAAAAATCACCACCCGGCATCATCGCCGAGTGGTGTCATCGGAGCCGAGCGGGTTATTTAGGCAGATCCGGCCAGCGGTAGGGGATGCCAGGCAGGCGCAAGACGCGCGCCCCGCCATCACCAAGCGTGACGCTGTCGTCTTTTGCAAAGAGCAACAGGGCGTCACGGCGCAACCAGATGGTCGTCGCACCGTCTTGGCGAGCCCTATCGGCAAGGGTGTATTCGTCACCCGCCAAGCGGTCATCGATGGCAATGGCGTGGGTAAATTCGTAGCTGTCCATGTCACTCGCCGCTGGCAGTAACGCCGTGGCGGCCCGGAGCCATTCGCCTAGTGGGGCAGATTGGATCGTCCCGTCGGGCAGGCGTTGGATACAGCCGTTTTGCCAGCATTGTAGCGTCATGTCGGCAAACGGCATAGCCGGCATTAATGGCCAACCCCAGCGCGCTCTGCCGCCATTTGTGTTGACAAACTGCACAAAGGCCTCGGGGGCAAATTGACCAGCATCGCCAATTACCCGCCCTTGTCCTTTTTGGATGGTGAGGGTGGCTGCCGTCACCGCCGGCGTATCGTCGAGTTGAGCCGTGATGACGAAACTCCCGTCGCCAATCGATAACGGGATTGCCAGCGCTTGCAGGTGCTGTAAATCCCCTGCGGCCAAATCTGCCGCCGTCAAGGCGCCAGCAAACAAGGCTTGGCTACTACGGGCATAGGTTTGTCCGTTGCTATCGCGTAACGTCAGATGCAGTTGGTGGGGCGTCTGGTCGCCTTGGCCATGGATGGTCAACAGCACCGGCAAAATCGTACCTGGCTCATAGGCCGCCCGTTGGATGGGTGGTGGCAATGCGCTACTCCGCAACGTCAAGTCGCCCAGCGGTTGATCGATGGTTTGCGGGGCGCCCACTGCAATTGGCTGGTAGATATCAAAACTGCCTCGTGAGCCACTTTGGGCATAGCGCGTGCGAATCAGGTCGATACTCTCGGGAGTCATCCAGTTACCCAAATAATCGAGCACGACGAGGGGGATTTGGCCGTTGGCCAATTGGCGCAGGGTGGGGCGTTGATCCCACAAGCCACTATCGAGCAATTGGCGATGCTCAAATACCTGCATGGGCGCTACCGCATCGGCTTGGGCGGCAATGCCTGGCACATCGGTAAAAACCAGAGCGCCGTGTTGCTGAATCAAACTGGTTAAGTCACGGGCGGTGACAGCATTGGCCGCCAAAATCTGCCCTTCACGGTCAAAATCGCGCCACACGCCGTAACTCCCCACCACCACACGGGCCGGACGCTGTTGTTCGATCATGCCATACGGTTTGGGGTAGGTTTCGCTCCACAACGGATAAAAACGTGCCACTCCCACGCTACACAGCGCCAGCAACGCCGGTGCCAGCCAGCGTTTGCGGTCAGGTAATTGCCACAGCCAGCCCACCCCGATGGTCAGCAACCAGACCATGCCGGCGTACCATTCGAGGAAGTAGTTGGCATAGGC
>DBCF01000120.1 GCA_002292925.1 Roseiflexaceae bacterium UBA965
GACAGCAAAAGTGAAAGTAGCGCGAGGCCCACGATCATCCCAAGCCCCGCGAGCCAAAACCCGGTGACACTTACTTGGGGATTCGGTTTGTCTGACATCGTCAGTTCCTTTCCTGTAGCACAGCAACATAATTTACATCACACAACATTATTACGCTATGTGTCATACACATACGAATACGTTCAGCAAGCCCCAATAATCATAATAAATAAACAATTTCTAGCTTGATATCATGATTATAACAAATCATTTTCGATTATTCTAGTCCTATGTTTTTCTGTATTTGTAATGTATTTTCTGTTCATAATCAGGTGCTATCTCTGCTAGTCAGTATCACATATTTTATTTCGCACAGCGCACGCAGTGCACACAGAGACATCCCCGTAACGTCATTGTATGACGCAAGCGGTACAGTACAAGTCGAGGAATTATCTATTGCCCATTGTCGATAACGGTAATGTATTGCGCGATGCGTTGTGTTTCACCCAGAGCTGTTTTCTATTTTCATTAAAATAAAAAGGAATCGCGCACGCGTTGTAACACCGTCGCAACGTCAATTTTGGTCAAATCGGTGGTATCAAGCTCGATACATGGCGCATCAAGCAGCAGTGGAGCCACCCGCCCCGTCAGTAAGCGCTCGCGCAATTCGAGTGCCACAGCGGCTTCTTGGTGACCCGGGTGGCGTGAGCCATCGTTGCCACGGTTGATGTGCCGTTGCCACAGTGTCTCACCGTCACACACCACTAATACCTGCACCCATTGCACCGCATAGCGCTCCGCAAGTGCCACAAAGCGGGGCGTATCACGCTCAGCCTCAAAGTTAGCTTCGATGACACAGTCCCGCCCCGCCCGCAATTCGCTTTCGAGCCACACAAACAGCAAATCCATGCTGGCTTTGCTCAATTGGCGTGACCAGGCTCGGTCGCTCCAGCCCAACGAATCAAACAACGATTCTTTGAACATGTCTTTGGTCAGCAATGGCCATCCCAAGCCCGAGGCGAGTGCCTGGGCTTGGGTGGTTTTGCCGACTCCTGGGAGTCCATTGACGATGACAACCCGGGCACTCATGCCTTGATAAGCACTTTCTGGGTGGTGACTGCGTCGAGGTATTCCATGTCGATTTCAGCCCCATTGGCAATACTATCAGGCACAGTCAACGTGCTGTCGTTATTGAGGATAAACGGATTGGTGACCACGTCACGTTTGTAGTAGCGGGCATTGGCACTAATATCGCCCGGCAACACAAAGTTGGGCAAGCTGGCCAGAGCCACATTGGCCGCCCGACCGATACCGGTTTCGAGCATACCACCGCACCACACCGGGATGTCGGCAGCCATAGCCATATCGTGGATCTGCTTCGAGGCGGCAAAGCCACCAACGCGAGAAGGTTTGATGTTGATTACGCCACAGGCACGTAATTCAATCGCCCAGCGGGCATGCTCTGGCGACACAATGCTTTCGTCGAGACAAATCGGCGTCTGCAAGGCCCGTTGCAGTTTGGCGTGGTCGATGATATCGTCGTGAGCCAGCGGTTGTTCGATCAACAGCAAACCAAACTCATCGAGTTGTGCCAAATGCTCGGCATGGTCGAGGGTGTAAATGCTGTTGGCGTCGACTTGGAGCATGATATTTGGCCACGCAGATCGCACAGCCCGGGTTGGTTCGATGTCCCAGCCTGGCTTGATTTTGAGTTTAATCCGTTGGTAGCCATTATCGACATAGCCGCCAACCACCTTGAGCAAGGTATCAATGTCTTTTTGGATGCCGACGCTCACGCCCACGCTGACACGCTCGCGCACGCCACCGAGCATCTGTTTGAGGCTTTGTTGGCGGGTACGCCCAAACCAATCCCAGACCGCAAATTCGAGGCCAGATTGAGCCATGCGGTTGGCTCGCACTGGCGCAAAAATCCGTTGCACGTCGCTGGGGTCAGTGATGTCTTGGCGCATCAACATTGGCGCCAAAATCTCGTTGACCATGGCCATCACGGTCGTGGAGGTTTCTTCGTTGTACCATGGCAATGGGCCAACCGGCGCTTCGCCCCAGCCATCGACGCCATCGGCATGGATGCGCATGATGATGGCGTGGCTACCTTCTTCGCGCCAGCCACTCGTTTCAAATGGGGCTACATAGGGCAAATCAATTCGGCGCATTTCGATATGCTGAATTCGCATTACAGACTCCTTTGTCTCGCTCATCATTCCCAAAAATATTACTGCACGTCAGGCATCAAAATATACTGCCAACCCCGCCCAGCCACCTGCACACAATCAACCACCTGGTAGCCGGCGGCAAAGCCCGCTTCGACGTAGTTGCGTTGCATCATGCGCCACGCCAACAAACGGGATTTGTCGTGGGTACGCAACATGGCTAGTTGCTCGGGCAGGGGCACCGCCACCGCTTGCCCATCCCACGCCGGCATCTTCTCCGCATAGGGCATATTATCACGCACACTGACGGGGTAGACCAACTCACTCGCATCCCACGCCACAAATTGTTGATTGAGGTGGTGGTTGACCCGGTCACTTTCCATGTGCCAATCAACTTGGAAGCGATCACTAGGGGCGCCGGCATTCAAGGCATCGTTCATTTCGCCATAGACGTCACGTTTGTAGGTGTGACAGACTGCACCGAGACGATGGATGTTGAAATTACCGTTGACGATTTGCAGGGGATCGTACGTCCAACTCATCAAATTAGTCTGACCATCACGCAAAATCGTCTCGCGTTGGGCCAATTTGAGACGCAATCCGATATCACGGCCGCGATATTCGGGAAGCACTCCCACAATGTGACTACAATACTTGAGTTGCGGTGTGGGAGTGTGATAGACGCCATACCAGCCCAAGGCAAATCCCACCATGCCATGGGCGGCTTGTGGCCCATCACTGTCATAGGCACCCAACAACACACAGTTGTTGGTGGCCCAGGTAATCAGCACATGGGTGGGGATGATTTCGTCGTCACTGTTGCCCCAGATGGAATTATGCACCATTTGCAAATCGGCACAGCCAGTCAAATCGGTGATTGGGCGAATCGTAATTGCCATCCGACCACCTCTTTTTATGGATTGGGGCGCTTGAGTTCGACCAACCATGGACGTTTGGTGAAACTGCCCGCAATATCGTCAAACAACGGCAAGGCCTGGGCGGGGTCGATGATTTCACTCAATTTGACATATACCGCATTGCGATCATCGAAACAGAGCGTCGGCACGCCAAAGCAGGTGTATTGGGCGCGGGCATATTCGTGGTCACGTTGCAACACCGTCAGCAAACTTTTGTCGTGGGTATCCGCAGTAAACCGCACCATATCGACGCCACATTGGGCGGCAATAGCAGCCACCGGCGCCCGTTCGTTCAAGGCGATTTTGTCTTGGTGACGGGCATCATATACCGCAGTGCGAAAGGCACTGAAGAGTGCAGGTGATTGTCGGCGTACTGCTTCGGCGGCCCAAAACCCATGCAATCCACCCCAAGTCGTCGTGCCGTCGTGACGGGCATAGCCATCACCATCTTGCTCCCAGACCTTCCAGACCGAATCAGCCGGCGTGTTGACTTGCTCGAGTGAAAAATAACGCCAATCAATGACCACTTCGGGACGCTGAGCAACAACCATATCCAACCAGCGTGAGGCACGCCAGGCATACGGGCACAAAAAATCAAAAAAGACGGTCAATTGCATTGTATTGCTCCATATACGTTCATGTACATTGTTAGTCTAGCATTTTTTTGAAGGAATGCGTACAACGCACCACATCACTTCCTCGTTATTCTATCGTCTTGCCATAAAACTGCGCATACAACGTTTTTTGGCGCTGGGATGCCTGTTGATAGACCCGATGACTCGTCATATTAGGTTGGAATGTCTGCCCTAGTGGCGCCACAATTGCATCCAGTGTACGAATCACGCCGAGGCTCCGTAACGCGAGGAGCGCCACACCTCGGGCGGTAGCCTCAACCACCGCCGAGGCAGTCACTGGACGACCGAGCACATCGGCACACATCTGCAACCACGTCGGCGAGCGCAACAACGCCCCGCCACTGGCAATCACGCCGTCGCTCGTAGGCAAACTGGCAGCAATTTGCCCAAAACGCAACGTCATCGCTTCAAAGGCAGCCCGCAACAAATCAACCGGCGTCGTCCCCAAATGCATGCCATGCATGGTGGCCCGCGCATCACCCGCCCAACCCGGGCTCCGTTCACCCGCCCATAACGGCAATATGGTCAAGCCATGGCTATCTGGTGCATATGCCGCCAATTGGGCTTCGATGTCACTATCAGTGTCGGTGCCAAACTGCAACGTGTCACGCATCCATTGATAGATATTACCACCCTCACTGGTAGCGCCACCCACCAACGCCGTGTGCCGATCGATGCGGTAACACCACAATCCCGGCGGTGGGGTGGGCGTGCCGGGGATGGCAATCCGCATCGCCCCGGTGGTACCAACCGTTAGTGCCAAATGGCGGGGGTTGCTACAACCACTCCCCACGTTAGCAGCAGCCCCATCACCAATTGCCGCAAACCATTGGATGTGTGCGAGTGCAGGCCATTGCGACGCCCACACCGGCAATAATCCGGTATGTGGCACATCGACATCAATCACCGGGGCCATAGCGCTGTGAGGCATTGCAACGGTGGCGAGCCACTCTGCGTGCCAATCCAACGTGGTACGGTCAAGCAAACCTGTCCAGGCGGCAGTGCTCGGAGTGACACGCCGGATGC
>DBCF01000116.1 GCA_002292925.1 Roseiflexaceae bacterium UBA965
TATCTGCACTGATTGCACTTTTGATTGGCGTACCACTGGGTGTTTTTTCGGCTGTACGTCAATATTCTCGCTTTGATTACACCATGACGACGATTTCATTTATCGGTTCTGCTATACCGACATTTGTGATTGGCATCATTTGCATATTAGTTTTTGCGATTGCCGCCAAAGAAGCCGGTCTGCCCTATTTACCACCTGGCAATGCAGTTGCCAATAGCGACTATGTCGTCCCATTTATTGGTACTGTCGTCGCCGAGTCTACACTCGACCGCTTCTTGCATTTCGTGATGCCGTGTAGCGTGCTGGTATTTGTCAATATTGCCGGCTATAGTCGCTTTATTCGCTCGGGCATGCTCGAAGTATTGCGGCTCGATTATGTGCGAACTGCCCGCGCCAAAGGGTTGCAAGAACGCACGGTGGTGCTCAAGCACGCCCTGCGCAACGCCATGCTACCGTTTATCACGATTATGGCAGGGGTGCTCGCCGAATTATTTGCCGGTGCCGCCATTACCGAGTCAATTTTTAATTGGCCAGGGCTCGGACGATTATTGGTTGATTCGATTGGACGCAACGACTATAGTGTGGCGATGGCCCTGACGATGGTGAGTATTTTTCTGTTATTAATCGGCTATTTGATTACCGATATTTTGTATAGTATTCTCGACCCACGCATTCGTTTGTCATAAAAGGGGCGCATCATGACCATCCCCACTTCTCGCCCCGCCAGCCAATGGGAATTGATTTGGCGTCGCTTTCGCAAACATACCGTCGCCATGGTCTGTTTGTTCATCCTGATTACCATTTATGCGGCGTCGATGTTGGCACCCTGGGTTGCCCCATACCCCCGTGATGCCATCTCACTTGATAACGCTTACACCACGCCGTTTAATAGGGCTGCTGATGGATCGTATCATTTTTTTGGCACCGATCATTTGGGGCGTGATTTATTTACCCGCTTGATTTATGCGGCGCGGGTATCACTCACAACGGCATTGACCGTCGTGACTGCAGCAACCATTATCGGGGTCACAATTGGACTCGTGGCGGGTTATTTTGGTGGGTGGGTTGATAATCTGGTCACCCGGTTTATCGAATTTATTTCGACATTCCCCACGTTTACGCTATTGTTGATTGCTAGTTCGATCGTCATCCAAAGTAGCGAGGTTATTCCGATACCAGGATTTATTTCGTACCTGATTGGCGCTGTCATGGCAATTAGTGAGCGCGAAGCCAATCAAGTGGTCTTGATTATCTCCATTTTTATTATTTTGGGTTGGACCGGGGTAGCGCGCTTTGTACGAGGCATGGTGTTGTCGATTCGCGAGCAACAATATGTCGAATCTGCCCGCGCACTCGGCGCCTCGCACCTCTACAACATGCTTACGCATGTGTTGCCCAACGCCCTGCCACCGATTATTATTTCGTATACCCTCGGGTTAAGTGGCACATTGGTGGCAGAGTCGGGGTTGAGTTTCCTCGGATTTGGTATCCAAGACCCCACCCCCAGCTGGGGCAACATGTTGTCGTTTGCCAATAGCTACATGTTTAGTTACCCGTGGATGCCGCTTGTCCCGGCATTACCGATTTTGGTTTGTTCGTTGGCGATTAATTATATCGGTGATGGGTTGCGCGATGCCCTCGACCCACGCGTCCAAACCGAAATCCGCCGCGCCACGCGTGACGCGCAACTCGCGGCGATCCGAGAGAGGAGCAAGCCACAATCATGACAAACACACCATTACTATCCATAAAAGACCTCAAAACCTACTTCTTTACGCCCAACGGCGTGGTTCAAGCCGTTGACGGGATTAGTTTTGATTTACAACCAGGCGAAACATTAGGAATTGTGGGTGAAAGTGGTAGCGGCAAAAGTGTCACGTCGCTCTCGATCATAGGCCTTGTGTCTGACCCAGGTGAAATCGTCGAGGGACAGGTGTTGTTTAATGGCGTCGATTTGGTGCAATTACCCGAAGAGACAATGCGCACCTACCGCGGCAATCAGATTGCGATGATTTTCCAACAGCCGACATCCTGCCTCAACCCGGTGTATACCATTGGCTCCCAAATCACCGAGGTGTTGCAAATCCACCAAAAACTGTCCAATGACGATGCCAAAAAACGTGCCATCGAATTATTGCATCTCGTACGCCTCCCCGACGCCGAACAGCGACTCAACTCATACCCCCACGAAATTTCGGGTGGACAAGCGCAGCGGGTCATGATTGCCATGGCGCTCGCCAGTAACCCCGAGTTGTTGATTGCCGACGAGCCTACCACGGCCTTGGATGTAACCATCCAAGCCCAGATTCTCGAGCTCATGCGTGACCTACGCAAAACGGTCCATACCGCCATCATGCTTATCACGCACGACCTCGGTGTCATCGCCGAAATGGCCGACCGCGTGATAGTGATGTATGCCGGCCAAATTGTCGAAATGGCCGATGTGGTCACGCTATTCGATGCACCACTCCATCCTTACTCACAAGCACTGCTCGATTCAATGCCGGTGCTCGGTGATCAATCAAATCGTACGTTGGCAGTGATTGAAGGAACGGTACCGATGATGATTAACCCACCGGTGGGCTGTCGCTTTGCCGACCGCTGCCACAAACGCTTTGACCGTTGCGCTAGTGCACCACCGTTGATTGTCCATGAAGGACGCCAAGTACGTTGCTGGCTCTATGCCGAAAATGGAGCTTCTTTATGAGCGAAAACCTGCTCGAAATAAATCACCTCGTCAAGCACTTCCCCATCCGGAGCGGATTGTTGCGCCGCGTCACCGGCCAAGTCCAAGCCGTCGACGATGTCTCGTTTGCCATCAAAAAAGGCGAAACGCTGGGCTTGGTGGGCGAAAGCGGCTGTGGCAAAACCACCGTCGCCCGCACCTTGTTGCGCCTGATTGACGCCACCAGTGGCAATGTCTATTTTGAAGGCACAGACGTCCTCAAGGCATCACGCCGCGACCTCAAAGCCTTGCGCCGCAAAATGCAGATTATCTTCCAAGATCCGTACGGCTCGCTCGACCCTCGACGCACCGTCGCCGAGAGCATCGCCGAGGGCTTGGTCATCCACAATATTGGCGATCGCCAGAGTCAATTCGCCAAAGTCCAAGCAGTGATGGAAAAAGTGGGGCTCTCGCCCACACTCCTCGAACGCTTCCCCCACGAATTCTCGGGCGGGCAACGCCAACGCATCGGTATCGCCCGAGCCTTGGTGATGGAACCGTCGTTGCTGGTGCTTGACGAGCCGGTATCGGCACTGGACGTCAGTATTCAAGCCCAAGTGTTGAATCTGTTGCGCGACCTCCAAGCCGACCTCGGGTTGACCTATTTGTTTGTGGCACATAATTTGGCCGTAGTGGAATATATCAGCACGCGGATTGGCGTCATGTATTTGGGCAAAATGGTTGAGCTGGCACCGCGGGCAGAACTATTCCAACGCCCGCTCCATCCCTACACCAAAGCCTTGAGTGCGGCAGTACCACGGCCACGTCCCAATATGCAACGCGAAAAAATCGTCTTGCAAGGGGACGTACCGAGTCCCGCCAACCCACCCAAAGGTTGCCGGTTCCATACCCGCTGTTGGATGGCCAAAGACATCTGTACACAGGTCGAACCACCCCTCGAAGAAAAAATCCCCAACCGCTGGGCGGCCTGTCATTTTTGGGATCAAGTATCGTAATCAATGTCATTCGTAGCGGCGCACGGTGATGCGCCGCTACGCTTTTTTATGCCGAAAAATGTAATTCTTTTTGCAAACCAGTAATTTTTTTGACCGGACCAATCAACGCTAAATGCAACCCCTCTGGGCGTAAGATCCGCTCAGCCACCCGCATTACATCACCGAGTTGCAATACTTCAACTTCGCTGACCACATCGGCAAGCGGGATAATCCGGCCATAGCGGAGCAAATGTGAGCCATTGCGCGACGCCACCGCCATCGAGTCCTCGAGCGACAACAAAATCCCACCCTTGACTTGTTCTTTGATTTGGGCCAATTCTGCGGCGGTAATCCCCTCGTGGCGCACAGTGCGAAGCACCTGCATCACCGCGCTGATGGTTTCGTCGATGGCATCGACATCGACACTCGCACTCACCACCCATTTACCAGCATCAGCGTATTCACGTGAATACGAGCCAATCATATAGGCCAAGGCGCGTTCTTCGCGGATTTCTTGAAACAAGCGTGAAGTCGAATTCCCCCCCACAATCGCATCAAAGACCAACATGGCCCGGCGATCGGGGTCAGACACCGCCAAACCTGGCACCCCCAAACAAAAATTCACCTGCTCGCTGTCGTCACGGTGCACATGTAATTGCGGGCCAGCATGAAACGGTAGTGTGGCAATCAACGTCGCCACCGGAGCAACTGGCATCGGTGCAAAGGCCTCGTCAATCATGGCGAGGATCGCCACCGGATTGACGTTGCCTGCCACCGAAATAATCAGGTTGCTCCGTACATAGTGTTGACGCCAAAACTCGACCAAGGCATCGCGGGCAAAACTGGCCACCGTGGCTTCGCTGCCGGCAATATCGCGCCCCAACGGTTGATCGCCCCACAAATGCGCATCAAACAACAAGTGCACCAATTCGGCAGGACTATCTGCTGTTTGGCTGATTTCTTCGATGATGACCTTACGCTCTTTTTCGACATCAGCAGCAGTGAAATTAGGGTTGAGCACCATGTCGGCCAAGACATCAATAGCACGAGCTTGATGGATGTCGGCTACTTTGACCGAATAAACGGTTGATTCGATGTTGGTGTAGGCGTCAATCATCCCGCCCACCCCTTCGATTGTTTCGATCAAAATTTTGGGTGTGGGGCGACGGGGCGTACCTTTGAACAACATGTGTTCGATGAAATGGGCCATACCGCTCTGAGTGGTGGTTTCGTGGCCCGAGCCAACGGCAATTATGCAGCAAATCGACACCGAATGAGTATGGGGTAATGATTCGATAACGACGCGTAATCCACCATCTAATACATGAACTGTTTGCATTTGCAGACCTTTATATGATTTTTGATTCAGTACATCAGTATACACAATTTACGAAGTAGGAAACGTGAAGTCGGAAGTATGAAGTGCACCACCCCAGCGTCAT
>DBCF01000029.1 GCA_002292925.1 Roseiflexaceae bacterium UBA965
ACTTCATATTACAATCCGCCATATCAAAAAAGGGGAGAGAAACAATAAATAAAATTAGAAATACCAAGGTGCCTAATACAAGCGACAAAGCAAAATCCTGAACAACTACATCTAGCCAACGACCTTTGAGCCGTCGATAACTGATCTTCAACGCCTGCCAACCGACCTGTTGATTAATGACAACTGCATACGGGTAAAATCCCCAATATATACGATATATAAAAATCAAAATAAACCCAAACAAGTTGGATAACCATGTGGATGAAGTAACCTGATGTATAAATAAATTAACAGCAAAATTATTAGATTTACTTAAAAAATTGGACATTAGTGCTATTACAAATTGTAATCCAGTTAATAAAATAAAAATGCTGATTGGTATCAGTAAAATTACTAATGTCGTTACAATAAGCTTGCCAATATTACTGATACCTTCTCGAATAATTTGTGTCCATGCGCGAATTTCTCGGCCTTCTACGATATCGTTTGTGAGCACAATTACTGACGGTATCATGATGATAACGACGATGCTGATCAAAAGAAAACATAGTAACATTCCCAGATAAAGGATGAACTCACTTTCATCCGTTTTGCCTTCCACTAACGAGTTCATATTACCAATACACTGTGAGAGAAATAATAGCATTGCACTCAATGGCCATAATGCGATGGGGACTGTTTTTGTAAGGCGGAACATTAATCTCACCTTGTATCCAAACGAAGAATTCTGCAAGATAATGTATGAAAAATCATCTGACATCGTACCATCCCTCTATTACAAAACTACATGGAATATCTGCATACGTATGTGTATCAGAAGATAGCCTGCCACTACACATCACAAACGCCATGTTCGTGTGCCAGTGTTTGGAATGAAAACTTCTCACCTTTTGCGAGCGCTTCCATCCACAGATAATGGCACATGCGATGAGGTATGTGTGTATTGTGCTGATATCATTCGTAATACGTTATTTGCTAATAATTATACGCAAGAATGTGAATTTTACAATAACCAGGTTCATGGCCTACTTGCAGCAATAAATATTGGTGTGAAATAGAGCGATATCATAGTTACATATCACACTGTGTTTGTATACATTCTGATGTAGATACACTATACTGACTACTACCATTTCTTAATTACGTAATGAGCAACGCCATGACGACCATGCATCGCGAAAAATACTTTGAAGACGAAATCTGTCAGCACCTCGCCACCCACGGCTGGCTCTACGACGCCAACGCCGCCCAACACTACGACCGAGCGCTTGCGCTGTATCCTGCCGATGTAGTGGCATGGCTCCAACAGGCCCAACCCGAGGCATGGCAGACCATCCTCAATAATCACGGGCCACACGCTACGGCACATATATGCCAACAGGTGCGTAACGCAATCGACCGGAGCACGACGATCGAGGTCCTGCGTCATGGGATTACCTTGGTGGGGGTGCGTACGACCCTCAAACTCGCCCAATTCAAACCGGCGCTCCCTACCACAGACATCATGGCGCGCTACCAGCACAACCGTCTGCGGGTCATTCGCCAAGTACATTATTCGCGATTCAACGAACAAAGCATTGACCTAGTCTTTTTTCTCAATGGCATTCCCATTGCCACCGCCGAGCTCAAAAGTGATTTTACCCAAGGCATTGAAGATGCGGTGGGGCAATATTGTCGTGATCGCAACCCCAAAAACGAGCCTTTGTTGCATCAATTGCATGGTGCGGTCGTGCATTTTGCAGTCAGCCATAGTGAAGTCCGCATGACGACTGCGTTAGCCGGCGAGCGCACCCAGTTTTTGCCGTTTAATCGGGGGAATCAAGGTGGTGCTGGGAATCCCGTAGATGCGCATGGTGCGGCCACCAGTTATTTGTGGCACGATATCTGGCAACGTGATAGTTGGCTCGAAATCATGGGACGCTATGTCGTAGTAGCGCGTAACGCCAAACGTGAATCGAGTCATGTGGTATTCCCACGCTACCATCAACTAGACGCTACCCGCAAATTGGTGGGGGCAATCACGCGTGATGGCACCGGACAAAAATATCTGATTCAGCACTCGGCGGGGTCAGGCAAAACAAACTCGATTGCCTGGACGGCGCATTTTTTGGCAGATTTACACGATGCTACGGGGCGCAAGCTGTTTCATAGCGTATTGGTGATTTCTGACCGTAATGTCATCGATGCGCAATTACGCGATGCTATTGAATCATTTGAACGGCAACAAGGGGTTGTGACCAGTATCATGGGCATGGATGGGAGCAAAAGCAATAAGCTCACTGAGGCCCTTAGTAGCGACAAAAAAATTGTCGTGTGTACGATTCAAACCTTTCCGTTTGCCATGGCAGAAGTCCGCCGGCTCGCTGCCACCGCGGGGAAGCGCTTTGCGGTGATTGCCGATGAAGCACATAGCTCACAGACCGGATCAGCTGCCAGCAAATTGCGCAGTGTGCTCAGTGATGGCGAACAAGCCGATCTCGCCGATGGTGGTGAAATTTCACTCGATGACTTGTTGGTTGCTGAGATGAGTGCTCAAGTAGGCGCTCAAGGATTGACGTTTGTGGCGTTTACGGCCACCCCCAAAGCCAAAACGATTGAGCTTTTTGGTACGCGTCCTGACCCTACGCGCCCTGCGAGTGCCGACAACGTGCCCCAAGCCTTCCACATCTATTCGATGCGCCAAGCCATCGAAGAAAAATTTATCCTTGATGTGCTACAAAACTACCTCCCTTACTCGCTCGCATTTCAATTGACCCATCTCCGGCCCCAACAAGATAGCTCAGAGGTTGAGAAGAATGCGGCCAAAAAGCGGTTGATTGGCTGGGTACGACTCCATGAGCACAATATTGCCCAGAAAGTCGAAATTGTCGTTGAACATTATCGTGCCCATGTCCAACAATTATTGAATGGACAAGCCAAAGCTATGGTTGTGGTTGCGAGTCGCAAAGAGGCAGTGCGATGGAAGAAAGCAATCGATGAATATATTGTGCGTATGCGCTATCCCCTTGGGACATTGGTGGCTTTTTCTGGCGAAGTCATTGATCCTGATTCATTTACCCACGCTGTGTCAGAAACCAGTGTTGCATTAAATCCGCAATTACGCCGGCGTGATATTCGCGAGGCGTTTAACGATGGAGAAAATCACATTTTGCTGGTTGCAAACAAATTTCAAACGGGATTTGACCAACCAAAACTTTGTGCGATGTATATCGATAAACGAATTGCGGGGATCCAAGCGGTCCAAACCCTCTCGCGCTTGAATCGTGCCGCACCAGGCAAAGATACGACCTATATTGTAGATTTTGTGAATCAAGGTGACGAGATTCTCAAAGCATTTCAAACGTACTACCAAACGGCGCAACTCAACGGAGTCAGCGATCCCCAATTGGTGGTTGATTTGTTTAATAAGCTTGATAGTGGTGGGTTTTATGATCAATTTGAAGTTGATCGTGTAGTCAACGCCGTGTATGACCCCCACGGTGGCCAACGTGCCCTGATTAACGCGGTGCAACCAGTCGGCCAGCGGCTGGTGAGCCGTTATCAAATAGCGACCAAGCGTGTACAGACAGCGCAACAATCCGGGTATGTGGATCAAGACGGCATGACCGAACGTGCGCATCTTGAGTTGATGCGCAGTGATATGCAGAGTTATGTGCGACTCTATACCTTTTTGGCACAAATCATTGACTTTGGTAACCCCGAATTCCACAAACGCATGATTTTTTACCGACTCTTAATCCCGATGCTTGTGTTTGAGCGTGATGACATTCATATCGATCTCTCGTATGTCGAATTGACCGCATACAATCTCAGACCAATGAAAGAAGTGCCACTCCCGTTGGTGGCATCTGACGGCGTGCTTGGCCCGGCAGCTGCTATTGGTACCGGTGCATTGAGTGATGCAGAAAATCTACGTCTCGCCGAAATCATTCGTATGGTCAACGAACTTTTCAAGGGCGAGCTTACCAATGGCGATATGCTGACCTATGTCAACGAAGTCATTAAACGTAAATTGCTTGAAAATGACGTGTTGCGCCAACAAGCACAACATAACAGTCGTGAACAATTTTCGCATTCGCCCGACCTATACAATTCGCTCAATGATGCCATCGTGAATGCGTTGCAAGCCCACGAGACCATGAGTCGTCAGGCCTTAAACGATCCAAATATTTTGCGTGGCTTGCTCCGGATTCTCTTAGGACCTGCGCGTTTGTATGAAGCATTGCGTGATAAGCAGATACATACTGATGTACGGTTTCCTATTTAAATTGATGTCAGAGAGGTATGTTGTGAATCCTATGCTTATTCATTGGCTTACACTATTCACCCAGCATGCGAATTTTCATGCTGTGCGTAAACTTGCAGTGTATAAATCACTAGGGCGCTCATTGTTTTTTGCTGATCATGGGTTACATTCTTTGGCTAATTTTGTCCCAGAAAATCCCCCACACGGGTTGACTGTCGACGCGCTTATTCATCTCTGGTTTACTGTTGAATACGTGCGGCTCAGTGACAACACGAGTATTCGCACTGTAGATTGGTATGCACTTGATGATTTATGGTTGACTATTTTGCACGCACATACACCTGCCCTTGTGACGGCAACGCACATTCATAAATTCGTTTCTACAGGTATTGTGCAATACAAGCCACAATACCGATATGATGACAAGATAATTGCGCATATTGTGAGCACGCTGTCAACGAGATTTGCGCAACCATACAAACAAGTAATGTTATATCCGCCCCCACCGACGCCAAAGGTTCGTCCTGCCCCTGTTTTTCGTTCACGTGAAGATTGGGAAGATGCGGAAGAGACTGATATTTATGGGCGTACGAAATATGATCGAGCGCAGGAGCAGTTGTACGACGCCGAACAACAAAATGAAGATGCTCTTGAAGAACACAAGCACGAATTTCGTGAGATAGATAAATCAACTCGTTATAACGATACAGACAGTTGGCAAAATCCTTGGGGAGATCGTGATTAAATGCGAAATGCCGTGTGTCTCGCACGTGGGACGCGGTAGGGTTTTCTTTTGTCTCGCACAGAGGACGCAGAGGGCGCAGAGGTAACTGGGTCACTTCCGACTTCACTTCCGACGTTACTTCATGCTTCCGACTTTATACTTCCTACGTCATGGGCATGTTGCATGTCCATCCAAAATCGTGCCGCATACCCTAGCACCGGTTCAAGTAACAACGCCGTTTCATGCGTGATGCGTTGTTTTCCATGCACCAACTCATTGATAGTTTTGCGTGATAGCCCGGTGCGGATGGCGAGCTGGATTTGTGTCATGCCAATCTCACGCATGCGTTGCATCAGCATGTCGTTCGGGGTAACACCATAGTCATAGGTTATCTCAACCCGGGATTCATCGGAGCGGGTATTCATCATAAGGTACTCCACTCATTAGTGTACACACGCAGCAGGTTGCGTCCCTACACGTCATAACTGCCTTTTAATTCGTTGAGCGGTGTGTGATAAGGCACTGCCTGCACCTGTTGCAGACGACCCACCACAATCGCTGGATCGATGCCTTGTTGCGCCGCAAAGCGCTCGATGTCCGTTGCGGTGTACGGCGCAGGTGTTTCGCGCACGAATTTGCGATAGGCACCGTCGGGGATCAGCGTGCGCGCCGCAAAGGCATCTGCCTCGGCTTCTTGGGGAGTGGGTGGGGTATCTGTCGGCGCGACAATGTCGCCGGCCAGATACGATGCTTTGACGCCATGTAACAACAAATGCCCGATGGTGTGGAAGAAACTGAACCAAAACTGATCGACCGTCCGGCGCGTATCACTCAACTGCACGATGGTTTTGCCGTGATAACGATACGTTGCGCCGTACACCCGCAGCCGTGGATAGGTCGGTACCTTGATGACCAGCACGCCCGCATTGGCACACAAGGTTTCGAGTGTCGGCCAAAACTCTGTGGGCGCTTGGGTGGTCAGTTGCCGGAGCAAGGGGATGGTCGCTTTGAGTTTGGCGGCATCAAATGGTGGGCACTCGCGGTGCTCGCTAGCCCGTTGCCCCTCGCGCAACCACACTGACAAATGCTCGGGCGAGGGTGTCGGCTGTGGTGCATGCTGGCACGTCACCGTGGCGGGTACGGGGTGCCAGAATGTTTTCCATGCCTCGAATGTGCCAATCCCAAAGAACGCCAGTAATGCAACCCCAATCGTTTGCATATCACGTGTATTTGGCAATAAGCCACGTTGATGCATTGCGTTGATAGGGAAGCGTTTTAGCCAATCGTGGTGTGTCGCAATGTGTTGTTGCCGAGTACGGCGCGCCGCACGATCTTGATAGCCTTGCTCGAGGGCCATCCAAAAACGCGCAGATCGATCAAATATCGGTTCTAACAATAGTGCTGTTGCCGGCGTTAGCGGTGCTTTGCCATTGATTATTTCGTTGATGGTTTTGATGTGCAACCCCGTACGGTCGGCTAGCTCTACCTGTGTCATATGGTAAGCGTCAAGGTATTCTGCTAAATTTTCTCCGACATGTAAGTCCCAATCGGGGGTGAATGGATGTTGCTTAGTCATAATGATCACTTATCTCTGTAATGATGATTGCAGTAACAGCGTGCCAATCAAGTCCACCATCGGGCTTGCGGGGCAAGGGTTGCTGATTAGGCCGAAATAACAGTCGCCACCGTTCTCCAATGTCCATTGCGAGTTGCCCTTGCCGATCTCCTTTGAGTTCGTGACACCGCTCTGGTTTGCTCATTGGCACAAACCCACTAAGGTATGTGGTAAAAGCGAGCCTATCTAATACTCTGATACAGCGCTGTGCGGTGCGTTCGCCATATTTTTTTTGCAGAGCACTATATGATGAACATAATCGTGCTAATTTGTGCGATGCAAATGTCACGTCCACATTTTCACCAATTACCATTAACCTACTGTGTTAATGATAATAAGATTTTTTGAAAAAATCAAATTTCTAAGGGTGAATAACGGCGCATGAATTCGTCCCTCCGCTTCCTCCTTCCTCTGTCGTGTATGGTATGATAGATGTGGTAATTGTGTGATTTTGTGTTGAAGGAGCCTGTTTGTGGAGCGTTCACTAATTATTTTGAAGCCCGATGCCGTACAACGTGGGTTGGTTAGCGCGATTTTGGGGCGGTTGGAGCAACGTGGGTTGAAGTTGGCTGGGTTGAAGTTGATGCACGTCACCCAAGAATTGGCGCGCACACACTACGCCGAGCACGAGGGTCGATCATTCTTCCCTTCATTGATTGAATATATCACCTCAGGCCCTGTCGTGGTGATTGCAGTCACCGGCAAAAACGTGATTGAGACCGTGCGCACCATGGTTGGCGCCACCAATCCCGTCAAGGCCGCCCCTGGCACGATTCGTGGCGATTACGGCCTCGAAATTGGTCGCAATTTGATCCACGCATCAGACTCCCCCGAAAGTGGCGAGCGCGAGACGGCGATCTTTTTTGCGAGCAATGAGTTGGTTACTGTAGAGCGCAGCGTGGATCGCTGGATTTACGAGTAAGCAAAAGCATGAAGATTGCGATTATTGGGTTAGCCAACAGTGGCAAAACCACGGTATTTAATGCGTTGACTCGCGGGACCGCCGAAACAGCGGCGTATAGTTCGGGGCAACTCGAGCCAAACATCGCCACCGTCAAAGTCCCTGATCAGCGCTTAGATGCGTTGGCACGCATGTTTAAGCCGCGCAAATTTACCCCTGCCGATGTGCAATACGTCGATGTGGCGGGTATGAGTGGTGGCAACAAAAGTGGGCTACCGGCAGCGGTGCTGAATTATATCAGCGGCGCTGATGCGTTTTTGCATGTGGTACGCGCTTTTGATGACTCGGCAGTACCTCACCCCGATGGGAGCGTCGACTTTCGACGCGACATCGAATCTGTCGACCTCGAGTTGGCTTTTTCGGATTTGGCTATCATCGAAAAGCGCTTGGTGCGTTTGGGTGGTGAAATCACCAAAATGGCCGGGCGTGATCGTGACCAACGCATCATCGAACGTGACGCCTTGGTGCGCTTGCAAGAAGCCCTCGAAGCAGGGCAACATGTACGTGATATCGATCTCAACGAAGACGAATCACGATTGTTGCGTGGCTATCAGTTTTTGACGGCCAAACCGATTTTGCAAGTCATCAATGTCAGTGACGATGCCGTCAATGGCTCGTTTGACTTTAGCTACAACCACCGCATGAGTGGTGTCGCCGTGATTGCCGGCAAAATCGAAGCCGAATTGGCCCAGATGTCTGACGATGATGCCGCGGTCTTCATGGAAGACTTGGGTATCACCGAGCCAGCCCGGAACCGCGTGATTCGCATGTCGTATGATTTGCTCGGATTGATGAGCTTTTTGACGGCCGGCGAAGACGAAGTGCGGGCCTGGACAATCCGGCGCAATACACCGGCAGTCGAAGCCGCAGGTGCCATCCATTCAGACATCCAGCGCGGATTTATCCGGGCCGAAGTCGTGGCATTTGATGACTTGATGAAAGCCGGCAATATGGTTGACGCCAAAAAAGCTGGTACCGTACGGCTAGAAGGCAAGCTCTACATCGTCAAAGACGGTGATATCTGTCACTTCTTGTTTAACGTGTAGGGTCTGTCTGCAACATTAAACCTAGCGCAGGGTGACATAATCGTCATCCTGCGTTTTGTTATTTCTTGGCGTATCGGCGGTACGGGTATAATACGGGTATACGCATGGATTGTGCGGCGTGCACAGGTGAAATATGTACTACTTGCGTCGGTATATCCGGGTTGACGAATTATTGTTGCTCCTGTTGGTATTGTTGTTGTATGCCGTGGGATATGTGCAACTCACGTTAACAACGGGGAGCACAGAATTAGTCCCCACCGCGCGGGGTGTCTTGCGAATTTTGTGGCCGTCGATGGCGCCATTGCTCTGCTTTGTGGTGCTGTCGGTGCTAATGCATCGCTTACAACCCCGTGCCGACCAATTATTGATTCCATTGACGGCGTTTTTTAGTGGCATGGGGCTGTTGTTTACGGCGCGCCTCGACCCGAGTTTAGCCATCTTGTACCCCGATACCTACCCCAATATCGATGTGCGCCAAGCGGTGTGGGTTACGATGGGGATTATCGTGTTTGGGCTGATTGTGCTGGTACCGTGGGATATGGTATTGCTTAAGCGCACCCGCATGACGCTGATTGACCATTTGTCCCATTATCGTTATGCCTGGTTGTCGTTGGGGTTGATGCTGATTGTAGCGACGTTGTTTTTTGGGGCAGACCCTAACAACAGTGGTGTGCGGGCGTGGCTCAGAATCGGCCCGTTGTACTTCCAACCATCAGAATTATTAAAACTGGCACTGGTGATTTTTTTGGCGTCGTACCTCGATGAACAACAAGAACAATTGACGAATGGGGTACGTTGGCGGGGGATCGCCTTGCCGTCGCTGTCGGCCATGGTGCCGTTGCTGGCAATGTGGGGACTGGCGATGGTGCTAATCGTGATCCAACGTGACCTCGGCGCCGCCTTGATGTTGTTTAGTGTCTTTTTGGCGATGATTTATGTGGCGACGGGGCGCAGAGCATATGCGGCTATCGGCTTGGCGGCGTTTGTGATTGGGGCCTATGCCCTCTATCATTTTTTGCCGATTGTGAAATTACGGGTGGGGTTGTGGCTCGACCCATGGTCGCAAGAGCGGGGCTACCAGTCGATTCAGTCGATTTATGCCTTGGCGTCAGGTGGTGTGCTAGGGAGTGGTATCGGCAAAGGGATGCCCGGCATGGTACCAGCCGCCCATACCGACTATATTTTTACTAGTATTGGCGAAGAATTGGGGATGGTGGGGGCGGTCGGGTTGTTGATGGGCTATTTGTTGCTGGCAGTGCGGGGGTATGGGATTGCCATGCGCTTGGCGGGCAAGTTTTCGATGTTTGAACAATTGTTGGCGGTGGGCTGCACCACGATTTTGGTGGTGCAATCATTTATTATTATTGGGGGGAATCTGCGGATTATACCATTGACCGGCATCACCTTGCCGTTTGTGTCGTATGGCGGATCGGCAGTATTGATGAATTTCGTGGTGATGGCGCTGCTGACTCGGCTATCGATTAATCAGCGTGATGTGAGCGAGGCCAGTTAAGGCGACGCAACACCGGTTGATGCACATGAGTACAAGAAAATTTTGGTATGATGGGATAAGTAACATCGCTGGAATAGAAGGAGCGACCGCGTGACGACCTTATTATTGATTCGTCATGGTGCCAATGATTGGGTGCATGGACGCTTGGCTGGACGGATTCCAGGCGTACACCTCAATGAAGAAGGACGCCAACAGGCGCAGGCCGTAGCACAGCGTCTGCATGATATTCCCTTGGCCGCAGTCTATGCCAGTCCACTTGACCGCACCCTCGAAACAGCCCAAGCCATCGTCGCTGAGCGTGATATGCCCATCACCCAAGTGCCTGATTTGCGGGAAGTCGATTATGGTGAATGGCAAGGTGCCGAGCTCAAAGTATTGTACGAACACGAATTATGGCCAGGGGTGCAACATTACCCCAGCGGCACGCGCTTCCCCGGTGGGGAAACCCTCGGTGAATCCCAGATGCGCATGGTGCAAGCCCTCGAACGCATTCGGGCTGGTCATGGCGAACATGACGTGATTGCAGTGGTATCACACGCCGATTTGATTAAATTGGCTTGTGCCTATTACATCGGCATGCACATGGACTTGTTTCAACGGCTCGAAATCGGCACCTGCTCGGTGACGGCGTTTCGCTTTACCAAAGCGGGTCCGCGTTTGTTGGTAATGAATGACCAGGGTTCACTCGCCCACCTGCGCCCCAAGCCGCCCGAGGCAGCAGCGCAGCCTAGCACAACGACAACAACCACACCATGAAGTACACCTATGATTTTGATCCGGCGGCCTATCTGACTGCAGGTACAGTCGGCAAACCTGGCCAACGCACGTTTTATATTCAGGCTCGCCGTGGCCGTGAATTGGTCTCTTTTTT
>DBCF01000026.1:0-2383 GCA_002292925.1 Roseiflexaceae bacterium UBA965
CCTTCCTTCATACTTCATACTTCATACTTCATACTTCATACTTCATACTTCATACTTCATACTTCATACTTCATACTTCATACTTCATACTTCTTAGAAGGGTTCAATGCCAACGGCGGCTAATTCGTCGGCGAATTGTTCAAAATCGTGGCGTGAGCGTAGGCGTTCGAGTGATTGCAACAATGGGTCACGTTTGATACCGGGCAACAACAATGCTCGCCCCACAAACTGCCGCAAATAACTGAGAATCACAGCGCGATTACTGGCAATCATCGTTTCACCTTGGAAATAAGACTCCATCGCCATTGCTAAGCGCCCCGTCTGTTCGGTCATCCAAAAGTGTGGCGGAACCGGTACATCAAATGGGTATGGGTAGGTCGGATCGGGCAGATAGGTCAATCCGTCAATTGTTTCGGGGGTGGGATTTGTCATGCAGACCTCTCATATATACACAATAAATAAACATCATAGTATCGCTATTATGACGGGTTTAGCGCATTTGTGCCAACACCATACCACAAACATTCACTGTAATGTTACAAAACGAAAATATTACGAAAACAAAACTATTCTAATTTGCAAAGACTTACGATTTCTCGTATAGTGTTTGTGTGTATGGTTGTACATTTATATTTGCTTGTGCAATCGATTTTTTACCGAATCCGGTACACGCAGTGTACCTGTTTATTTTTGATGTAGTGATGCAAAGCGTTCTATTTGCAAAAGGCAAAAACTGAAATATCGGAGTACGTCAATGAATCTGTCCCCCAATTCCAGCAGCACCGGTAGCATTGTATTGCGCATTGATCCCTATGTGCGCTATCAACAACGTGACGACAGCGAGCATCTCGAATTGCTCCAAGCTGCAGCCAATGCCGCATTGGACATGATTGCCATGACTGATTTAGGCACGCTTAAAGGATTCGAATCGCTCCAACGCGACCTCGAGAAGCTCGTATTACTCGAAAAAGCTGGCATTCTCAATGCCCAAGACCAAATACGCTTAGCGCTCCACCGTGAGCTCCGGGCCCGCACCATGATTCTGCCGGGATTTTCGGTAATCAGTAGCGAATCATTACTCTTTAGTGCGATTTTTGCTGCCGATACTGCCACCACCAGCATCATCACCATCCTGCAACATCTCGGTGGCGAATCCCCCGCTGGGCAAAGCCAAATGCCAGCCAGTGCGGTATGTGCCTTGGTACACGCTGCCGGCGGTATCGCCATTGCCCATCCCAGCGACGACGACCAAATCAGCGTCGTACAATCACTGATTGCCGCTGGGCAACTCCATGCCATCGACCAAACCAACCCCGCCATCAGCGAGGTGTGTGTACTGGGCGGATCAGGGGCCACCACTCTCGACACTATCGGTGCGGCCTTTAGCGAAATCACTCTCGCCACCCCCACCTTTACCGCCTTGCGTGATGTGGTCCTTGCGCACCAATACACCGCAATTAGTTTTATCAATACCCCCATTCGGCGCTGGGCCATCGACCAATTGCTCCAAGCCAGCAACGACAATCATATCGTACAGCTCCCCGAAGCCAAAAGTGCCGATTTGGCACCACACATCGCTGCCTTGGCCAATGCCGGTGGTGGCGTCATGTTGCTCGGCAGCGAGCAAGGGCAGATTGTTGGGCTCAAGCAACGCGAAAAAGCCCTCACCGCCGTCAATAAAGCAGTCGAGCTGTTGTCACCCGCCCCCCAAATCAACAGCGAATCGATTCAAATCGATGCCGATGAGTTGTTGCGGGTCGAGATTCGTCCTAGCACAAGCGAGCAACCACCCTATGTGCTCCGCGATGGGCGCATCATGGTGCGTCGTGACGGCCAAACCCAAGCCGCCACTCCTCTCGAAATCCGCCAACTCTGCCAAAACCCTGGTGGCGATGGTAGCGACCTCGACCTGCCCCGCAGTGGCGTGTCAGTCGTATCTGCCCAACGCCGCGCCGGGATTTGGCATTACGAAGTGCGCGATTTGCGCACCACTGCCGGCGTCACCCGTGACCGCGCCCAAGGCCTGTGGAGCTATGCCATCGAGCAACACGAGAAGCTCCGTGATGGCAGCGAGAGCCTCGATACCATCAAATGGACCAATCAAATTGGCTTGTGGCGCACCTACGTCCAAGGTGGGCGCCCCAAATACGACTTGGTCCACCGCGATAGTAGCGGCGTGATTGACCATATCTTTTATGGCGTCTCTGATTGGGGTCTTGGCATCCAATGGCAACAACTCATCAACACCTATGCCCCCCAATTGCCGGTCGATACCGTTACCTTTGACGACGAAAACCCCACGACGGCCACGACGACAGCCGCACCCGCCGTCACTGCCCAAACGTCTGCCTATCCGGCGAGTATGCCACCGATGCAGTTCCCC
>DBCF01000026.1:2450-3461 GCA_002292925.1 Roseiflexaceae bacterium UBA965
GACGAAGAAAACAAGCCACGCTTTGATTTGCTCCTCAAAAACAAAACCACCGACGATGCCGAAGGCAACGAAGCCTTCGAAATCCAAGAATATCATGGCGTCACCCGTGACCAACTCAACCAAGCTTGGCTCGATTTGATTCAAGTCAAAAAACCACGCACGGGCATCGAAGTGGTCGAAACCGTCCAAGACGACCAGAGCGAACGCCGCTTCATCTTCCGCAATTTGCGCAACGACGAAGTCAGCCCACACCCCTGGCGCATGAACGACATCGAAGAAGGCAGCATCCGTCAATATGCCGCCCGCATGCACCTTGCCGACCAAGCCATCAACGAAGAAAACATCCGCTGGTGGGGCAATATCGGCTATATGCGCCCGATGCGCCGCCAAGTCGATCTCATCTTCCGCGATGAAGAGGGCGTCGATCACATCTACTATGCCGCTCGCCGCGATGAACTCATCGGCGAATGGCACGACCTCATGGCCGAATACGACGACGTCGTCGAATAATCCACCACCTAGCCCCCTTCACGCTCGGCGTGGAGGGGGTTTTTGTATCAGTACCCACCCACGGAGGTATTCATGGCCAGCATTTTACTTTTTGATGGCGTCTGTAATCTGTGTAACGGGGCGGTGCGCTGGATTATGCCCCGCGATCCCCACGCCAACATCCACTTTGCCTCCCTCCAATCCGCGACTGGGCAAGCCCTCGCCACCCAATACGGCATTGACACCAGTGCCCTCTCAACCATCGTCTTCATCCACGCCGGCACCGCCTATACCGCCAGCGACGCCGCCCTACGCATCTGCACCCAACTGGCCTGGCCGTGGCCCTGGCTCGCCCCGTTGCGCATCGTACCGCGATTCATCCGCAATGCCGTTTACTATTTTGTGGCCCGCAATCGCTACCGCTGGTTTGGGCAATCCGAAAGTTGCATGCTCCCCTTGCCTGCCTATCAATCACGTTTTTTGGAAAAATAACATCCTCCCCGTACGGGCGAATTGAGGCGA
>DBCF01000190.1:0-2673 GCA_002292925.1 Roseiflexaceae bacterium UBA965
TTACCATCCACAGAGGTGGGGATGTTTTAGCCTTCGAGGGTCGAGATATCGCCCAAATCTTGGCCAAGGGCTTGGGCTTTGAGCACGCGGCGCATGATTTTGCCCGAGCGGGTTTTGGGCAATTGCGGCACAAACGTAACAGCTTCGGGCTTGGTGATAGGACCGAGCTCTTTGGCGACGTGGGTGCGCAATTCCTCGCCCAGTTTTTCGCTGGCGTCATAGCCATTGCGCAAAATCACGAAGCAGTGAATCCCAGTGCCTTTGATTTCGTGAGGCAGACCGATGGCAGCGGCTTCGGCGACGGCAGGATGTGATACCAGCGCACTTTCGATTTCGGCGGTACCAAGGCGGTAGCCCGAGACTTTGATGACGTCGTCGATACGCCCGATGACCCAGAAGTAGCCATCTTTGTCACGGCGAGCCGAGTCACCGGCGCTATACATGCCGGCTGGCTCGCTGTGCCAGTATTGGTTGGCGTAGCGGTCAGGGTCATGCAAAATGGTACGCATAATCGATGGCCACGGGCGTTTGGCGACGAGCAAGCCATCTTCGTTGTCGGGCTTGCTGTTGCCCTGCTCGTCGACCACGTCCATTTCGATGCCGAGGAAGGGCTTGGTGCCTGAGCCAGGTTTGAGGGGGGTGGTGGGGTTGGGGGTAATCATGAAGCCGCCGGTCTCGGTTTGCCACCAGGTATCCATGATGGGACAGCGACTGCCACCGATGACATCGTAGTACCAGCGCCAGGCTTCGGGGTTGATCGGTTCACCCACTGACCCGAGTAGACGCAGGCTCGACAAGTCGTGGCGTTTGGGCCAGGCATCGCCAAAGCGCATCAAGCCACGGATGGCAGTGGGTGCGGTATACAAAATACTGATTTTGTAGCGCTCAATCATCTGCCACCAGCGATTGGGGTAGGGGTAATTGGGGGCACCTTCGTAAATAAACGAAGTGGCGCCTTCGATGAGTGGGGCGTAGACGATGTATGAGTGGCCGGTAATCCAACCTGGGTCAGCGGCACACCAGTAGATGTCGTCGTCTTTGACATCGAGGGTAAAGTGGAACGACGACGAAATTCCCACCGAATAGCCGCCATGGGTATGGAGTACCCCTTTGGGTTTGCCGGTGGAACCCGAAGTATACAGGATGAACAACGGGTCTTCGGCATCGACAGGCTCGGTGGCGCAGACTTCGCTGGCAATCGGCAAGGCCATCAAATCGTGCCACCAATAGTCGCGACCCACATGCATATCAACGGGGTGACCGGTGCGTTTGAGCACAATCGCTGTTTGAATGGAGGGCGATGACGCCATGGCATCGTCGGCGATTTTTTTGAGCTCGATGACTTTGTTGCGCATATAGCCGCCGTCAGCGGTAATCAATACTTTGGAATGGGCGTCGGCGATGCGGTCACGCAAGGCCTCGTGTGAGAAGCCTCCGTAAATCACCGAGTGGGCGGCGCCGATTTTGGCACAGGCCAGCATCGCAAAGGGCAATTCGGGGACACGGGGCAGATAAATCGATACGATGTCGCCTTTTTTGACGCCCATGGCCTTGAGCACATTGGCGAGGCGGCTGACTTCGCGGTTGACGTCGGCATATGAAAAATTGCGTACGGTGCCGTCTTCGCCTTCCCAGATATAGGCGAGTTTGTTGCGGCGCCAGGTATGCATATGGCGATCGATGGCGTTGTGGACGATGTTGGTTTGGCCACCAGTAAACCACTTGAAAAATGGTTTGTTGCTGTCGTCAAACACCGATACGTAGGGTTTGTACCAATCGAGGCGTTGGGCCATTTCACCCCAAAACTCTTCGGAGTGCTCGAGGCTCCAGCGATGCAAATCATCCCAGCTACTAAAGCCTTTTTTGTGCATGTAGGCAGTGATGTTGGCTTGAGCAACGACTTCGGCCGACGGATAATAGATATCCGCAGCGGCATTGCTGGGGCGCGTTTCTTCGGTCATACCAAACCTCCCTATCAAACAGTTGTCGTCTTGTGGAGCATGGGCAAGTGTGTGCCCGTATTATAGCAAACTCTGCTCAGGTGGAATACATGATGTGAGTGACAAAAACCTCCCCAATGCGCATTTACAGCGCATTGGGGAGGTTGACTGCGTATGATTAGCGCAATTCGAAGCGATCGGCATTCATGACTTTGTTCCAAGCGGCAATGAAGTCATGGACGAACTTGGCGTTGTTGTCGTCTTGGGCATAGACTTCGGCAATGGCGCGCAACTCGGAGTTGGAGCCAAAGACTAGGTCGATGCGGCTGGCAGTCCGCACGTGGGCGCCGCTGATGCGGTGGGTGGCGACATAGCTGTTGTAGCCGCTCTTTGTCCACTTGACTTCCATGCTCAACAACGTCTTGAACCAGCTGTTGTCGAGGGTTGCGCTGGTGTTCCAGATGCCTTCACCGCTACGGCTGACGCCGAGGGCCCGTAAACCACCAACCAACACCGTCATTTCGACGGGGGTGAGGCCGAGGAGTTGGGCTTTGTCGAGCATCATTTCTTCGGGGCTGACCGCAAATTCCTTTTCGGCATAATTGCGGAACCCGTCGGTGCGGAGCTCGAGGTAGCCAAAGCTGGTAGCATCGGTATCGGCTTGGTTGGCATCACCCCGGCCGCCGGCAAATGGGACGGTGGCGGCGCTGGCGCTTTCGATGGCGACATTACC
>DBCF01000190.1:2748-10112 GCA_002292925.1 Roseiflexaceae bacterium UBA965
GGCAATACTTTGTCGAGCAAGGCAGGGTTGTTGACGGCCCAGTTGCGTTGTGGGGCGAGGCGGATGCGGGCGCCGTTGGCACCGCCACGGTTGTCCGATCCCCGGAAGGTGGCAGCACTAGCCCAGGCCACTTCGACCATGGTGGTAACAGACAACCCGCTGGCCTTGATGGCGGCTTTGGCTTGGCTGATTTGATCGGCACTCGGTGTGCTGGCGGTAGGAATGGGGTCTTGCCATGTGTAGGTGCTGTCTTTGTAGTCACCGGCCACGTAGTTGCTTTTGGGACCCATGTCGCGATGCAACAATTTGAACCATGCCCGAGCAAATGCTTCGCCAAACGCAGCTGGATCTTTCACAAAGCGTTCGCCAATTGCACGATAACTGGGGTCCATTTTGAGGGCCATATCGGCGGTGGTCATCATTGGCAGAACTTTTTGGCCGCTGCCATCGACTTGGGGTGCCATGTCTTCGGGGGCACAATTGACAGGGTACCAGATGTGGGCACCGGCGGGGCTTTTGGTCAGTTGCCATTCGTATTTGAACAGCAAATCAAGGTAGCCCATGTCCCATTGAGTGGGGTTGGCCGTCCACGGACCTTCGATGCCGCTGGTGATGGCATCGACGCCTTTGCCGCTCTTGTGGGTGCTGGCCCAACCAAAGCCTTGGGCTTCGATGGGGGCACCTTCGGGCTCGGCACCGACGCTCGACGCCGGACCATTGCCGTGGGCCTTCCCAAAGGTGTGGCCACCGGCGACGAGGGCGAATGTTTCTTCGTCGTTCATTGCCATGCGCTTGAACGTCTCACGCACGTCTTGGGCCGACAACAACGGATCGGGGGTGCCGTTGGGACCTTCAGGATTGACATAAATCAAGCCCATTTGCACGGCAGCTAGGGGGTTTTCGAGGTCTTGGCGTGAGCCACCATAGCGTTTGTCACCCAGCCAGGTATCTTCGGAGCCCCAGTAGATGTCTTTTTCGGGGTGCCAGATGTCGACCCGTCCAAGTGCGGTGCCATGGTTGGGGCCACCCATGTCTTCGATGGCCACATTGCCGGTCAGCACCAGCAAGTCGGCCCATGACAGCTTGTTGCCGTATTTTTGTTTGATGGGCCACAGCAAGCGGCGGGCTTTGTCGAGGTTGCCGTTGTCTGGCCAGCTATTGAGGGGCGCAAAGCGTTGGCTACCGGTGCTCGCACCACCACGACCGTCACCGACGCGATAGGTGCCGGCGGCGTGCCAGGTCATGCGGATGAACAACGGCCCGTAGTGCCCGTAATCAGCAGGCCACCACTCTTGGCTGTCGCGCATCATTGCCCGGATGTCGGCTTTGACGGCGGCGAGGTCGAGTGTTTTGACCGCATGCTGGTAGTTGAAATCGCCAAGTGGGTTGGAGCGGGTATCGTGCTGGCGCAGGATGTCAAGGTTGAGTGCATTTGGCCACCAATCCTTGTTTTGGGTGCCCGTTGTGGGCGTGGTGGTAGCACCGTGGTATGGACACTTCTCTTGTTTGTCTGACATGTTGGCTCCTATTAATTGGTCTGGTGGCGACGCACTGCATCGCATTGCGCGTATCGTTACGGTGTCCTTGTAGGTGGTTACACCCATTTTAGTTATACCTCTTTTCAAAAAGAAGTCAAGTAGATACGCCATCCGCTGCGGCTGTCACATTCCATTTGGCTCGCACAGGGCACACACCCTTCCCCAGCGTCATTCCATGCTGGTTGCGTGCAACAGTAGCGTGGAATCTTATTGGGTGTGCCAATGGATAGTTGTGTGTCTCGCACAGAGGACGCAGAGGGCACAGAGGTGTTTTGTTGATTGATGTGCGCCGATGAGTATACTTCATACTTCATACTTCACGCTTCCTACTTCTAATGCTCTATAATGAAAACATACCGCTGACATAATTAGGGAGCATTCCATGGTGCAGTACGATGTTGTTGTGCTCGGTGAAATAAACGCCGATTTGATTTTGTCGGGTGATGTCGAGCCAGAATGGCAGCAACACGAAAAAATAGTCGATGACATGGCCTTGGTGCTGGGCGGCTCGGCGGCTATATTTGCCTGTGGCGTGGCACGCCTCGGACTCAAAGTCGCCTATGTGGGCGTGTGTGGCGATGACACCATCGGGCGCTTTTGTCTCAACGAACTCAATGCTGCTGGTATCGATACCAGCCATGTGGTTATTGACCCTGCCATCAAAAGTGGTTTGACGTTGGTGTTGCAAAAATCTGATGACCGTGGCATGTTGACCTACGAAGGGGGCATCCCGCTGTTGCGTGCCGATATGGTGCCGGCTGAATTAATCGCCAATAGCCGCCACATGCACATCGGCAGCTACTACCTGCAACATGCCTTGCGCCCCGGTTTGCCCGATCTGTTTGCCCAAATCCAAGCCCATGGTGGCACCACCTCGGTCGACACCAACTGGGATCCGAGTGGTGAATGGGCCGGGTTGCATGATTTATTTCTACATACCAATTTGTTTTTGCCTAACGACGCCGAAGCGTGTGCCATTAGCCGCTGTGACAGCGTGGCGCAGGCCTTGGCGACGTTAGCTGCCCAAGTCCAAACGGTGGCCATCAAATGTGGTGCCGATGGTGCGTATGCCCAACGTGGGGCGGAAGTAGCCCATGCTGATTCATTGCCGACGGTGTTTGTCGATGCAGTTGGCGCGGGGGATTCGTTTAATGCGGGCATGGTCTACGGGTTGCTGGCGGGCTGGTCGCTGGCCAAATCAACCCGGCTGGGGGTGGTGTGTGGTTCGTTGTCGACCCGCGCTTCGGGTGGCACGGCGGCCCAACCAACCAGCGCCGAAGCAATGGTCTTTTTGGGCAATGTGGCCTAGTAAAAGTGAGTACCCAATGCGTGATGTAGTAGCTGCAATTGATACATGGCAACAACGGGGCGAGCGAGTGGCAATCGCCACCGTGGTGCGCACGTTGGGGTCGTCGCCCCGTGGAGTTGGCGCCAAAATGGTGGTGTCGGATGCTGGCAATATGGCGGGGTCGGTGAGTGGCGGCTGTATTGAAGGCGCCGTATTTACCGCATGCCAACAGGCGATTCGTACCGGTCAGGCCACCTTGATGCACTTTGGTGTGCCCGATGAGTCAGCCTGGGAAGTGGGATTGGCTTGTGGGGGCACCATCGATGTTTTTATTGAGCCGTTAGGTATCAGCGAGTAGGTTGTCATTTTATGCAGAAAACTATCTACACGCGCCTACGTGACGCAATTACCCGTGAAGTACCGGTGGCTGTCGCTACCGTCATCACGGGAGATGATGTGGGGGCGCAGGTATTAATCCAACCCGACCAAGCGGTCATCAGCATGCTCAATGACACTGCCTTGGTCGAGCAGATACATCAAGATGCCTTGGCGATGTTGCTGGCAGGCGAGCAGGGTATTCGTATCTATGGCGAACGCCAGATTTTCATCGAAACCTACCCACCCCCTGCCACCATCATCATGGTGGGGGCGGTGCATATCGCGGTAGCCTTGACCACCTTTGCCAAACCGTTGGGCTTTCGCACGATTGTGGTCGATGCTCGGGGCGCATTTGCCACCGGCGAGCGGTTTGGGCATGCCGATGAACTCGTGCATGCCTGGCCTGACGAAGCCTTGCAGGGGCGCTTGCACAGCAACACCGCAGTGGTAGTGCTGACCCACGACCCCAAACTCGATGATCCGGCCTTGCTGGTGGCATTGCCAAGTGCGGCGCGTTATGTGGGGGCATTAGGCAGCACCAAAACCCAGGCGGCGCGGGTACTGCGCTTGCGCGACGCTGGGCTTAACGATGCCCAGATTGGTCGCTTGTATGCCCCGATTGGCTTGCCGATTGGTGGGCGTACCCCCGAAGAAATCGGCTTGAGTATCATGGCCCAAATCGTCGCCGTGCGTAATGGAAAGATATAATGCGTATCGCCGCCATCATCCTTGCTGCCGGTCTTTCGCGTCGCCTCGGCCGCCCCAAACAATTGCTTGATTGGGGCGGGGTGCCGTTGGTACGCCATAGTCTGCTGACTGCGCAACAATCGATGCTTGCTGCTGTTGCGGTGGTAGTGGGGCATCAAGCCGATGCCGTGCGTGCCAGTGTGGCAGATCTGGCCGTGCCGTGTATCGAAAACAGCGCCTATGAAAGTGGCCAAGCCAGCTCAGTCGCCTGTGGCGCGCAATGGTTTTTGACACAGTCATACGATGCGTTAATGGTGCTGTTGTGTGACCAGCCGTTATTGACGGCCGCGCATATCGATTCGTGTATTGGTGCGTGGCAGACCACCCAGCCGGCCGTGCTCATCCCCCAAGTCGCGGGACAAGCAACCAACCCGGTGATTTGGGCGGCAGCTACGGTGCCGTTGTTGACGACATTGACGGGTGATCAAGGTGGGCGCGTGTTGTTTGGGGCTGGCAAAGTAGTGCCACAGTTTTGGCCAATTGATGCGCCAGAATTGTTGCGTGATATTGATACCGATGCCGATTATGCCGCCTTACGCGCTGGCAGTAACGTATAATAGTATAAAGAAAACAACAAAACAACGATTAGGAATATATGCGCCTGCAATTACGCCCGACAGCCCAAAGTGAAGGATGTATTGCCCGCCACAATATCAGTGATGCAACCGGGCGGCGCCTTGTCAGCAAAGGGCGTGTGATTACCGCCACTGATGTCACGCAATTGCAGATGCATGCAATCGACCACGTGCATGTGATGGAGCTTGATGGTGACGACATTGACGAACATCGTGCAGCTACGTTGGTGGCAGTGCGCGGTAGTCATAGTGGGGTGCGGATTCGGCCACCCCATCACGGTCGGGTCGATGTGCTGGCTGATTATGCCGGGATGGTGCGCGTCACAGATGAACGATTAGCTGATTGGCATGCCATTGATGGCGTGACGATTGCCACGGTGGCAGGATGGAGTGCGGTGGTTGCCGGGCAGCGTATCGCCACCATCAAAATTTTGCCATTTGCGTTACCACGTCAGTGCCTCCAGACTACTCCCGCCCCGGCTATTGCCGTCTACCCGTTTGTACGACGCCGGGTGGCAGTTATAATGATTGGCAACGATGCGGTTTGTACGCGCTTACAACGTACGCATATCCCCCCACTACAAGCACGACTTTTGCCAGTCGCTGCGACGATTGTGGCGACACTCCAATGTGCGCCTGATAGTCGGGCTGTTGCTGAGGCGTTGTGTCAGGCAATGGCGTGTGCCGATTTGGTTATTACGGTCGCCGAAACATCAATTATGGATCGTGACGATGTGATGCCACAAGGGTTATTACTCGCTGGTGGTGATATCACCTGTTACGGCGCACCCGTTGAGCCTGGGAATCTGTTGTTGCTTGGGCAACTCGCTGGTATCCCGGTGATTGGTGCCCCAGGGTGTATCCGTGGTCATTCCCGTAATGTGGTTGATGAATTATTACCGCGAATTGTCGCTGATTTTTTGCCGACCGCACATGATGTCTATGCGTTGGCCAATGGTGGGTTGCTGTCATCAGTAAAGGATTAAATCATGACAGACACAACAACAAAAAAATCACATATTTTGGTGGTTGATGACGAACCTGATATGTGTCAAATTTGTGCGCGTGCCTTGCAATCACGTGGATATGAAGTCACTGCAGTTACCAATGCCTCGTTAGCGCCTGACATGATTGTGCAAGGTAACTACGATTTGTTGTTGACTGACCTCAAAATGCCAGGAATCAGTGGGCTTGAATTGGCATTAATGGCGTTACAGCGTGACCCAACTGCTGCGGTGGTGATGATGACGGCGTTTGCCTCATATGAGCATTTGCATCAAGCCATGCAAAACGGCATTTCGGATTTTTTGTCCAAACCATTTGATTTATCGCAACTGATGTTGGCGGTGTCGCACGCCTTGAATCGGCGTCATTTGATTCACGACAATGTACGGCTCCGTGCACTTGAAGCGTTACGCATTGATAGTGAAATTTTGAATTCGACGCTTGATTATACGCTCCTTGTGCAATATGTCCTTGACTTGGCGGTGCGGTGGAGTGCATGGCCTGCTGCGGCGTTGTTGATTGGCGAAGAACAAACACCGTTGACATCGGTGACGTTTTTTGATAATCAATGGCAACTCAGTGTGCGTGGGATGGAATTTGCGCACCGGGCATTGTCGGCGCGGAGTTTGATGACGAGTCATGGCGAAATGTTCACTCATGCCCAATATGTCATCCATACCGCCATGGCCATCCCGATTTCTTGGGGGAGCTTGCACGGGGTATTGATGATCGCTACCAATGATACCGAGCCCAATATCCCCACTGTGACTGAACTAATGACGCTGTTGTCAGGGCAGAGTGTGGCCGCCTTGCGCAACGCCGAGATGTACGGCGAAATGTCGAACCTTTATCGGCGCCAGCGCCAAATCGAAGTCATGAAAGATGAATTTATTGCAATTGCATCACATGAATTGCGAACCCCACTGACGATGGTGCTGGGATATTCTGATATATTAATGCGCACAATCAATGGCGATAATCAAACGTACATCGAAGAGATTCGCTCCAATGCGTTGCGGATGCGTGAAGTGATTGATCACATGGGCCAACTCCAAAAAACGTCGCTTGATAATGATTTGCAGTTGACGACCATCAATGTGACCGATGTCGTGCTCCAAGTTATCACCCAAATGAACGAGCGCTTCCCAACAATTAAAATTAATGTGTTTAGTGATTACACCGCTACCTATCCTTTTATTAGTGATTTGCAGTGGGTGCGCGTGATTCTTGTGCAATTGTTGACCAATGCTGCCACGTATGCCCAACGTGACACTATTGATATAAGTACACACTACCAATACCCCGCATTTGCGCCAGTACAACTTGCCAGTGATAGTCAACAGTGGTTGACGATTACGGTGAGTGATCAAGGGGTGGGTATTGATATGCGTGAACAATGGAATGTGTTTGCCTCATTTGTCCAAGTTGATGATTCATTGACACGCAGCAATGGGGGGATGGGTGTGGGGTTGGCGCTGATTTATGACATGGTGAGGCGGTTGGGTGGATTTGTAATGATGTCAAGTAAAGTCGGCGTGGGTTCGACGTTTGTGGTGATGATCCCTAGCTATCAACAAGAATCAAGCACTGATTAAGTCGGAAGTATGAAGTCGGAAGTATGAAGTGACGTCGGAAGTCAACACGGAAGGGCGATTACGCTCCGGCGCATGATTGCTGATTGTAGCGATATGTAGAGACGAGGGCGCCGGCGCAATCGCACAGTAGGTCTCTGCGTCCGCTGTGCGATATAGAAAGACAGCACGCATCGACGGGCATTCATCGGCGCACGGCAATCAAATAACATCTCTGTGTCCTCTGCGTACTCTGTGCGAG
>DBCF01000253.1 GCA_002292925.1 Roseiflexaceae bacterium UBA965
TGTGGTCACTTACGGTGAGGGTAGTTTTGGACTGGATGAGTAACGGTGCATCACACAGGGATAGCGGGTTGGTATGATTGCGCGACGTATTGGTGTAGCCAGACAATTATCTGCATCGGGCAGATGTACCCATCTCACGTCGCACGGGGCAGTCAAAGCCACCCCGTGCGCACTCACGATTTACGTGGTGTAATGGGCGTTGACTTCGACGTATTCTTTGCTGAAGTCACAGGTCCAGACAGTGGTCGCCGCATCACCGAGTCCCAAATCGAGGGTAATAAAGACATCCTCGCGTTTGAGCAGATTTGAGGCCGCATTGAGATCAGCCACCAACGGCATACCAGCTGCCACGAGACGAATTTGCTCGTCACCCAGCCCAAAATCAAGGGTCAAGGTGTCGGGGTCAATCTCGGCGCCACTATATCCGGCGGCACAGACTACTCGACCCCAATTGGGGTCATTGCCGTGGATGGCGGTTTTGACTAATGGTGAGCAGGCGATACTATCTGCCACGCGGTGCGCCATTTGGGCATGCGCCGCGCCGGTAACGCGGATCTCTACCAGTTTGGTCGCCCCTTCACCATCGCGGGCGATTTTTTTGGCTAAATCAATACACACCACCCGCAACAACGCCACAAAATCGGCCAACTCATTGTCGGTAATCGTCACCCCAGCCACCCCAGACGCCAACAACAACACGGTATCGTTGGTGCTCATGTCGCCATCAACGCTAATCCGGTTGAAACTCATATCGGCGACGGATTTGAGGGCGGTGTGGAGCAATTCGGGGGCAACCTGGGCATCGGTGGTGATAATCGACAACATGGTGGCCATGCCGGGGTGAATCATGCCGGCCCCTTTGGCCATGCCGGCGACAGTGACGGTGTGACCGGCAATCATGCCAGTAGCACTCGATGTCTTGGGTTTGGTGTCGGTGGTCATGATGGCCCGTGAGGCGAGGTTTGCTTCACGTGTCCAGCTGGCAGGCGCCAATTGGGCAATGCCACCAGCGACTTTGGTCATATCGAGTTGGCGCCCAATCACGCCGGTCGACAGCACCAATACTTGATCGGCACGGGCACCGACCACTTCGGCGGCGAGGGCGGCCATTTGCCGAGTATTCACCTTGCCCTCGTCACCCGTACAGGCGTTGGCACACCCAGCGTTGGCGATGATTGCACGCATTTGACCAGCCGATTGACTGAGCACTTCACGGTCATACAGGACGGGTGCGGCTTTGACGCGATTGGTGGTAAAAACCCCAGCGGCGCTACAGGGGGCATCGGCCACAATCAAGGTCAAATCCAGCGCACCGTCTTTTTTCAGGCCACAGGCCGTCGCCGCGGTACGAAAACCAGGGGCTAAGGTGAATACATCGTGCATTTGTTTACTTCCCGTCAACCAAGGCTTGCACCTTCATGGGCAAACCAAAAATCTTGATGAAGCCCTCAGCGTCCTTTTGATTGTACGAATCACTCATGGTGAAGCTGGCAATGTCAGGGTTGTAGAGGGTGCGGTCGGCCTTACGTCCCACCAAAATCGCATTGCCTTTGTAGAGCTTGAGGCGGGCGACGCCGGTGACGTTTTCTTGGGTCGAGGTAAAGAAGGCCTGCAACGCCTCACGCAATGGCGTAAACCACTGCCCGTAATAGACTACTTCGGCGTAGCGGGCGGCTACAACGTCTTTGTAGTGCAAAGTGTCACGGTCGAGGGCCAATTGTTCGATGGCTTGATGTGCCACGTGAATCAATGTACCACCGGGGGTTTCGTAGACGCCGTGGCTCTTCATGCCCACCAAGCGATTTTCGACCAAGTCAATCCGGCCAATGCCGTGCTTGGCGCCAAGATCGTTGAGGGTGCTGAGCAATTTGACCGGCCCCATGACTTCGCCATTGACGGTGGTGGGGATGCCTTTGACGAAGCCGATTTCGACGTATTCGGCTTTATCAGGGGCATTCTCAGGCGACACGGTCAAAGTGTGCATCACTTCTTCAGGCTCGTTCCAGGGATCTTCGAGGATGCCCCCTTCGTGGGACATGTGCCAAATGTTGCGGTCACGGCTATAAATCGACTTGATGGTGGCTGACACCGGCACGTTGTGCTCGGCGGCGTAGTCGAGGGCATCTTCGCGGGAGCGAATATTCCACTCGCGCCACGGTGCGATGACTTTGAGTTGGGGTGCAATCACCATGTAGGTCAATTCGAAACGCACTTGGTCGTTGCCTTTGCCGGTACAACCGTGACAGAGGGCGTCGGCACCTTCGAGCAAGGCAATTTCGGCTTGGCGCTTGGCAATCAAAGGGCGGGCTACTGACGTGCCCAACAAGTACAAACGCTCGTAGCTGGCACCCGATTGCACCAATGGGAAGAGATAATCGCGCACAAACACTTCGCGTAAATCTTCGACGTAGCATTTCGATGCACCACTGGCCAAGGCCTTGGCTTCGAGCCCATCGAGTTCGTCATCTTGACCAATGTTGCAGCAATAGCAGATGACTTCGGGGTTGCCATAGTTTTGTTTGAGCCACGGCACAATGATGCTGGTATCGAGGCCACCTGAGTACGCCAACACGACTTTCTTGACTTTGGGACGTTCCATGTGAATTCTCCTTATGTAAATAAAAGCTCGACATCATCGCGGGTCAAGGTTTTGAGGCCACCCCGCTCAGGCGTGATGAGCTGACTCACCAAATCACGTTTGCGCTCTTGGAGCTGCAAGATTTTTTCTTCGACCGAATCACGCACCACCATTTTGTAGACCATCACCGGGCGGGTCTGCCCGATACGATGGGTTCGGTCGGTGGCTTGCATTTCGACCGCGGGATTCCACCACGGATCCACGTGGATGACATAGTCGGCGGCGGTCAGATTCAACCCGACACCACCCGCTCGCAAACTAATCAAAAAGAAGGCATGGCGATTGTCGCGTTGGAATGAGTCAATGATGCTCTGGCGGTCACGCGTCCGCCCATCAAGATAGGCGTAACTCGTACCCCGAGCATCGAGGGCAGCTCGTACCAGACTCAACATCTGGACAAACTGCGAAAAAATCAAGGCGCGATGGCCGGCAGCCTGCAAGGCCTCGAGTGTAGCCAGCAACGACTCGAATTTGCCCGAAATCCCAGCGCTTTGGGGATCGATTAAGCGGGGATGGTTGCAGATTTGGCGCAAGCGCAACAAACCTTCGAGCATTTTGACCCGCGCTTGTTGTTCACCCGCCGTATCTATCAAGCCGAGTAATACGGCGCGATAGTGGTCTCTTTGGGCATTATACAGGCGCCGTTGCTCTGGTTCCATATCACTCATCAACACCCGTTCGGTACGAGACGGCAAATCGGGGGCGACTTGGTCTTTGGTGCGCCGCAAAATAAAGGGATAGGTCAGCCGGCGCAACAATTTGAGGGCGGCAGCCCGCCCTTCGCCTTCGCGAGTAAAGGTCTCGCGGAAGGTTTCGGCGCTGCCTAACAGTCCAGGGTTGAGGAAGGCGAACTGTGACCACAATTCCACGGCGCTGTTTTCGATGGGGGTACCCGTCAACGACAAACGCCGCTCACCTTGCAGGCGGCGAGCCGCCCGAGCCGTTTCGGCAGCCGGGTTTTTTACCGCTTGCGACTCATCGAGGATGATATATTGAAAACGATACCCTACCAGTAATTCAATGTCACGGAGCATGGTGCCATAGGTAGTGAGCACCACATCGTATTGGTTAAAGGTGGCGGTATCTTTGCTCCGCCCTTGGTCAATATGAGTCAATAAGCGCAGATTGGGGGTAAAGCGGGCTGCTTCGCGTTCCCAATTATAAATAATCGAGCGCGGCATCACGATCAACACCGCTGGTGATCCTGGTTGGCGTTCGCGGAGCGACTGGATGAAGGCCAAAGTCTGGATGGTTTTGCCGACGCCCATGTCGTCGGCCAGACAGCCGCCAAACCCGTAGGTGTTGAGGAAGTGCAACCAGTCGTAGCCGGATTTTTGGTAGACCCGCAACGTCCCCACAAATCCGTCAGGTAGCGGCTGGGGCTCGATGTGGTCAAACAAACGCAAGCGGCTACGGCGTTCTTCGAACAGGCTATCGACTTGGGCAGAATTTGCTTCTTGGACCAACTGCTCGACCACGGCGGCCTGGGCACTGGCATAGCGCATCTGGGTCTGTTGTTCGTGGCCCATAGCAAAGAGGGGCGCAAGGCGTTGCGCCAGCGCATTCGACACCAAACCAAGTGAGCCGTCTGACAGCAAAATATAGCGTTCACGCCGCAGTACGGCCCGCCGGACGGTCGCTAAATCGACCGATAAATCACCAAAACTCACCACCGCCGCCACATCAAACCAGTCGATGTGGGATTGGACGGTAACCGAGATTTGTGGTTCGTCGACCCGCATTTGCACAGCAGTCAAGAGGGCTTCGCCACTGACCTGCACCCCATGGCTGGCCAATGCACCAACCACGCGCAACATGAAATCGGTGGGCGCCATGGCACGGCGTGTGCGGAAGACATCGCCATCCACCCAGCGGAGCGCTTGGTGTTCGAGCATGGCAGCGGCAGCCCGCTCGGCATCGCTATCACGGACAATCCGGATTAGGTGTAATTCTTCGCTACCATGCAACACGGCGTGGCTGGGGTAGGTTGCATCAAACGGGAGTTGTTGGGTGCCGTATTGAAAGGCTAGTCGCACTTCTAACACCCCGGCCTGCTCGCCCACC
>DBCF01000261.1 GCA_002292925.1 Roseiflexaceae bacterium UBA965
TTGCCATTTTTTGGTACCCGCACTCACTGTCACGCCACTCGCACTCCAGGCAATTTGGTCGATGATAATCCCCAGTTCAATCGGAATATTTTTGGCCAGCAAGGCCGGGATGCCATCATAGCCACCCACCACAAACCGACTCCCACCCGAATACAAGTCGTTGCCGGCATCAAAGGCCTTGAGTGACAGTTTTTCGGATTCGACGGCGTAGTCATCGTCTACAGTCTGGGCCAGCATGATTTCAAACAGGCGCTTGTCGGCCACACTCAATTTGGTATACGCCGGGATTTTGGTGATGGCAGCGCGCATCGAGATATCGCCACCCGAGCCATTTGCAAGTCGAATAGCCGCATCAATAATCGCCTCACAGCGGTTATATTGACTATCGAGGGCATTGCCCGTCATTTTGGTCTTTTGCACCAAATCAATCAGTTGTTCTTCGTTTTCTTCGGGGTCGGCAATGGTGCGCACATTGGCTTGTTGGGCGAGCGTGGTGATGGGATTACCGTTGGGGGTTTCGATCCAGTTGGCGCCGAGCTCAATCGGAGCGCCCCAATTACGCCAGCTCCAGACCCGACCACCCACTCGTTGGCGCGCTTCGAGAATGCGTACCGTTTTGCCGGCGGCCAGCAATGATTGTGCCGCAGCCAGGCCTGCCATACCAGCGCCGATAATCAGCACATCATCGGCGCCTACCACCGCTCCTTTGAGACCATGAGGGAGCGTGGGCACGACCTGTTGGCTAGCCATACTGCCACAACTACTGAGGACCGCTCCTTGGGATACCAACCGCAAAAACGTTCGTCGCTGCATGCTCGCTACTTTCGTCAAAAAATAAACTACACACTAGACGCAATAGGGCACCGACTCGTTCCTGCATTCCCGCTATTTTTTGCAAAAAACTACCACCGCACCGGTAATTCTTTGAGGCCACGCAATTCAATTGCCGAGCGCCACGTCAAATCAGCGACGCTGCCGGCAAGGTGCAGTTGGGGCAAACGTGCCAACAACGTAGTAACGGCGACTTCACCTTCGAGGCGGGCAAGTGGAGCACCGAGACAGTAATGAATCCCTTGGCTAAAAGCCATGTGTTTGGATTCGTCACGGGTTACATCAAACGACTCGGCAGTAGGCATCCATTGCTCGTCATGATTGGCAGCAGCCAACAAGAGTTGTAGGTGGGCACCACGGGCAATCGGCACACCGGCAATCTCCATGTCGACACTGGCATAGCGGTTGACGAGTTGCACCGGGTTGGCATAGCGCAACATTTCTTCGATGGCCACGGGAATGTGATCGGGGGTTTGTTGCAACCACGTATATTGCGTAGGGTGTTGCATCAAGGCTAGCATCCCATTGCCAATCAAATTGACGGTGGTTTCGTGACCCGCAATCAACAACAAAATAGTGGTACTAATTAATTCAGCCTCAGATAGTTTGTTGCCCTCGTGAGTCGCAACAATCAACTGACTAACCAAATCATCACCCAAGTTTTTGCGACGTTGCGCGATTAATTTGCGCATATACAGTACCAATGGCAACACTTGGCGCCCAGCCACGGTACTTTCGCTACTCAGCGTCCCCGATGCGATAATGGCATTCGACCATTCGTGGAATTTGGCATGATCACTGCTCGGCACCCCCAACATCTGAGTAATTACGGTGATGGGCAGTGGCAACGCAAAATCACGAATCAAATCCATTTGGCCAGCGTCAGCCACCTGATCAATCAGTTGATTGGCAATCGTGGTAACTGAATCATGCATTTGGGCGATGTATTTGGGCTTAAACGCCTCACTTGCCAGCTTGCGCAAGCGGGTATGGTCGGGTGGGTCAGCCCGGAGCATGTTGCTCCCACTAAACACCGATTGCATGAGCCGCGACCACCAACTGGCCGTACGGGCATTGTTGATGTTTTTGACCAAACGGGCATCTTTCAAGGCAGGTACTACATCGGCGTAACGGGTCACCAACAACACGGGTGTGCCATCAGGTAATGTAGTGGGATATACCGGTGTCAGCGCACGAATCCGGGCATAATCGGCATAGGGGTTTACGCGATATTCAGCATTTCCAAATAACCCAACATCATGATTTGTCATAGCGATTCTCCTTAATTCAAGTTACTATAAAATGCACAGCCTCCATTCGTCAATTTTTTCCAAAAAAACGAACATTCTCTTGATATTTACTTCATTATTTTTCATAATCACCATAAAACAGCCTATTCGTGCGTCACACCCTAACACACGTACAGGTATTTTTGCTCAAGCAGATGATTCATGCTACGCTGAGGGCATGCATTTTCATTATCAATAGGAGGGCACAATGACGCGCAAATTCCGTATTTTGCAAGTAGGGTGTGGCGGTCGCGCCCAATCACATATCGCTGCCATGTTGGCTAGTGATGTGGTTGAACTCGTCGCATTATGTGAATTAGATCCCACGCGCTTAGCCGCCACCGGCGACAAATTTGGTATCACTACCCGCTACACCGACATGGCCACCGCCATTGCCCAAACCAAACCTGATTTGGTCGATATTGTCACCCCACCCCACATCCGACTCAGCATCGTACAGGCCGCGATTGATGCGGGAGCTCCAGCGATTTTGATCGAAAAACCCATCGCCCTCTCGCCGTCAGAATGTCGCGCCTTGACCGCTCTCGGCGAAAATCGGCTGATTGCCGTCAATACCCAATACCAATGGATGCCTCATTGGCAACAGATTTGGGACATGCTCCGCGCCGGCGCACTCGGGCAGGTGCGTGCCATCAGGGCCAGTACCGGCGTCAACATCCTCGAACAAGGGCCACACATCCTCGATTTGGCACTCACCGCCGCCGCCCTCAGCGATCTGCCTGACCCGCAGTGGGTGATGGCCAATTGTGACGGCGTCGAATACTTCGCCACCACACCAGTGCCTGCCGACACCAGCGCCGTTATCGGCATGGGATATGCCCGGTTGTGGTTCAACGCCGGCGCCTCAGCACCACTCGTCCCCGACGAATCGGTGATTTGGTACCAACAACAAATCGAAATCATCGGCGCCCGCGGGCGCATCTGGGTGTCGCTCAACCAAGGCTGGACGGCTTGGATTGACGGCGTCTTTAGCCAAGGTGTGACCGGCTGGCCCCACGACGACGAACTGGCCCAAGGCGCACTATTTGCCCACCTGCAACGGGTGCTCGTCGGCGACGAAAACTGGCAAATGTTCCCTACCCGCATCCAAGTAGCCGCCCGCAATCAAGGGGTCATGTTTGCCTGTTATGCCTCGGCCATCAGTGGCAAGCGCGTAGAGATTCAATCCGATTGGGACGACGCCATCGTGCCCGGGATTGTACGCACCTAAATCACGCTTCATCAACAAAAATCCCCCCGTCGACGCAATGTCGACAGGGGGATTTTTATGTCCTCATTTAGCGTCGGTGGAATCATCAACCCAACGCACTTTGTCGGCGATAGGGCGACGCTCACCAGTGGGCCACGCAATCGCCGGATGCCCCACATAAAAAAATCCATACAGCTTAGTGTCTGGGGCAAAGCCTACCGCCGTGACCACGCTGGGGTGGAGCACCACTGCGCCACTGGTCCATTTACTAGCCAGCCCCAAAGCACTGGCCATGAGGTGCATGTTTTGCACGGCACTCCCAAAGGCAATCAAATCTTCCCATTCGGGCATTTTTTGGCTCGGTTGCATCCCCAACGCAATCCATACCGGGGCTTGCCATACCCGCTGGCTCTGGGCCAATTCGCCAACACTGCCCGCAGGCTGAGCGGGATTCAATACCTGAAAGGCCGCCCCAAAGGCATCACTCAATTGTTGACGCGCCACACCACTATAGACCACAAAGCGCCACGGTTCGGTTTTGCCATGACTCGGAGCCCAATTGGCGGCTTCAAGCAATTGAGTAATCAAGGCGCGGTCAACAGGGTCAGTAGTGATATCTTTGAGGGCAAAACTACGCCGATTGGCCAACATATTCAACAAACGGGGTGCAGATGCGTCGTCACGGTCAAACGAAGGAGATTCTATTGCCGGAGTCGGTTCATTGGTCATACAGGGGGTGTTCGCTTTCATTTATGCCAAACATCATTATGCCATTTCGCTCAAGTATACAATACCGGTCATACACCAGCGTCCATCACGGATGTTAATACAGGTATTGTGGTACACTGTCTGCGGATTAAACTAGCACGAGTGACGAAATGCAAATTCAACGCTTAAATACGATACGTGGTATAGCAGTTTTGATTGTTCTCGTTAGTCATTACAGCAATGAATCGAAGATTCTCGGGGGAGTGTTAGGGACTGGGGCTGGCCAGTTTGGTGTCATGATCTTTTTCTTGCTCAGTTCATTTTTAATATCTTTTCTGTACGTTGATAAGATCCCAAGTGCGCAAAATATCATTAATTTTTGTGTTGCCAGAATTGCCCGAGTAATCCCTTTATTCTTGCTTGTTGTATTTCTCTCATTTTTTGCAAATCTCATATTACCAATCAATGTAAGTAAATTTTTGTATAAAATTGTTGATTTTCCCTCATTATTTTCAAATTTGTTGTTGTTATCCGGTGAAAGTGTCCTATGGACAATTGCACCGGAAATCCAGTTCTATTTGCTGTTTGCGGTGCTTTGGTGGTTGAGTAAATGGCTTCGAAATTTGATTATACTCATCCCCATCATTCTTATCGGTTTGTATATTTTTTTTCCAAATCCAACAATTTATGAAGGTACGGTATTCGGTCTGTTTTTCAAACTATCAATATTACAAGTGTATGCGTATTTTTCGGTAGGGCTCCTACTTGGTGTGCTTTACAAAAAGTGGGCTGCACCCGCGCAATACAAAAGCAAGTATTTTTTATGCGCACTTGTGGTAATCCCATTGATGTATCCTATGATTTTTCGCAGTTATATGGGTTATACACATAAATTATGGGCAGATCCATGGGTTTTGCTTGTGGTTTCGTTGGTTTTTTTCGCGCTGGTTTTTCTGGTTCCAGACAAAAATGTTTTATTGGAAAATAAGGTGGGCGACTTTTTGGGAAAGGTGTCATATTCAGCCTATTTAGTCCATTACCCAATCCTATTGGCGCTGAAGGAATTTGGTTTTGCAAAAGACATTATGAATGGAATATTTTTTCTTGTATTGACACTCGCCGTTTCCTTATTGTCGTTTCGTTATTTTGAGTACCCAGCGAGGACGTTGATTAGAAATTGGTTTTCTCTTAAATCAACAGATTAACCGTCATTTCGTGGGGGCATGTCTAATCCTGCATTTGTTTTACGTGCGACGAATACCAACGCATTGCACGCTCACGCCAGCGACCGGTGATTGAGTGGTGGTACTCAATCACCGGTCGCTGCCAGGACAGAAATATTGGCATTTGAACCGTACTATAATCGCTCGAGCACCTGTTTGGCTGTTGCGATGCCACTGTTGTAGGCCCCATGCACGGTAGAGGGGTCGTTTTTGGTGTAGGCTTCACCGGCAAAATAGAGCTGATTGCTCACCGGCGTAGCCAATACATTGCGGGCATTAAATGAACCACCGAGTGGCACATACGAATACGATCCGTACGCAAAGGGGTCTTTGCCCCAGCGCGTCGCCACCATGCCGTTACTCACCGTCTTGACGCCAAAGGCGTTTTGCACGATTTGGGTCATTTCGGCCGTCAATTGGGCATCGGTTTTGGCTTCGAGTGCCAAGGCCCGACTCCCCGCATTAAAGGCCATCAAGGCCGGGATTCCCAGCGGGCCATTGAGGGGAATAAATTGATACCAGCTATGCGGGTCAGTACCAGCCAACGTAAATGTGGTGTAGGTATTGCCCCAAAACGCCGTAGGAAAGCGCAAGATACAGCGGTCAAGCACCCCCATCGCCAATTGTCCAATCGCTTTGGTATAGCTAGCCGGTAAAGCCGGGGTAAATTTGATTTTGCCGGCCTTGAGCACGCCTAGTGGGACGGTCACGATCACAGCTTTGGC
>DBCF01000172.1:0-9842 GCA_002292925.1 Roseiflexaceae bacterium UBA965
TGGATGCGCAATCCCCTCGACCCCGATTATGTGCCATTTACCTGTGCCGTCGTCAGCGCCTTGTGTGGCAAACCAACCCTGATGGAAGAATTCGGGGGCTGTACTGCCCCTCCGGGCGCCCCCTCACAAGTCTGGAATTGGCAGGCCTATGGCAAACCACGCACCCAATTCATGGCCTCCGAAGAAGATTTGGCCGATTATTATGCCGCCGTACTGCCCAAATTAGTCGAAGTAGGCGCCACCGGGGCCATGTTGTGGTGTTTTGCCGACTATAGCTCGGATTTGTGGAACGAACCACCCTGCGACGAAGCCCGCCACGAGCGCTTTTTTGGCATGGTACGCCCAGACGGCACCCTCAAACCGCACGCCTTGGTCATCAAACAATTTGCCGCTAGCAATCCTGTCGTCATACCAGCAACCCGCCCTGTCACCCTTGATTGCAGTGTGGCTGATTTTTATGCAGACCCATCTGCGCACATGAAGCGCTTATTTGTCGATTTTGCCGGTGCTGATCGTCTCAAATAAGTTCGTTTTGTCAAAAAACTACCCTTGCCACGTGAATCGCTGGCGAGGGTTATTTTTGGGCAAATTACCCCCAAAATGCTATACTACCGGCATGGATTCATCACCCCACGCTGGTATCACAAGGAGTACCCACATCATGGCACCGTACCGTCTACTGATTCCTGGACCGGTTGACATCGACGACGAAGTATTACGCGCCCTCGCCAGCCCGACTGTACCCCATTACGGGGCTGAATGGGCCGCCCAATACCAAGAAATCGTACACGGCCTCAAGTATTTATTTGGCACCGAGGGCGATGTATACCCCATCGTCGGCTCGGGGAGCACGGGGCTCGACGCAGCCATTGCTAGCTTCGTCGCCACCGGCAAACGCATGGCTATCGTGCGTAATGGGTATTTTGGGGATCGCATGGCCACCATCGCCAAGGCCTACGGCGTCGAAGTCTTTGACATCAACGGCGAATGGGGGCGGGCAATCAAAGTCGAGACCGTGCGCGAGGCCTTGGCCAACCATGGTCCGTTTGACGTGCTCGGTGTGGTCTATGCCGAAACATCTACCGGTGCCCTCAACCCGCTGCCCGAATTAGCAGCCCTCGCCAAAGAATTCGGCATCCCCATCATCGTCGATGCCATTACCGGCTTTGCCGGTACCCCCCTCGAGCTCGACGCCTGGGGCATCGATGTGTGTATTAGCGCATCCCAAAAAGCCATGGCCGCCCCAGCAGGACTGGCCTTTGTGGCCGTCAGCCCCAAAGGTTGGCAATACATGGATGCCAACCCCGTTGGCCAGCGTGGCTGGATCCTCGATGTGCGCACCTGGCGCAAAGCAGCCATCGATTCGCCCGGCGCCCACCCCCAACCAGCCACCATGCCCACCGGGCTGATGGCTGCAGTGGCACTCCGCCTGCGCCAAATCACCGCCATCGGCAAAGCCGAATACGTCGAGCGCCACGTGCGCGCCGCCAAACGCTTCCGCACCGGCTTAACTAGCATGGGCGTGGGCTATTTGGTACCCGATGCCGAAGCTACACCCCAAGTCACACCTGTGCTGGTACCAGCCGGGAAAGACGCCACTCAAATTATCACCACCTTGCGCGAGCGCTACGGCTTCCTCGCAACCGGTGGAATGAGTAGCCTTAGCGGCAAAATAATCCGGGTTGGACATATGGGCAAAGCCAATAGCGACGCCTATATCGATGACGCCCTCGAAGCCCTCGGCGATATCTGCGCCAACTAACCCCAATGCACATGCATCAGCGTGGCATTGGACTATGATCCAACAATCCCCCACTCCTGTCATTTGGGCAGCAGTGGGGGATTGTTTTGGTGCGACTACCAAGCATCTCTATGCGCGCAACACCCAAAGCGTCACCTAATCCAACCCAAAAAACAATTTTTAATTTACATTTTTTACAAAAACAATACAATAGTATGCTATAAGTTAATTATAATAATGGACACATTTACCGATAGGTACTGATTATGACCAACCAGCGTATTTTGATTGTCGAAGATCGCATAAGCATTCGCACCCTAGTTACCGATTATTTGGTACAACAAGGCTACGAGGTGTCGCAAGCCCAAAACGGTATAGAGGCACTCAAACAATGCTATACCGGCACCTACGATTGTGTATTGCTTGATTTAATGATGCCCCAGATGGATGGTATGACCTTTTTGCGCGAATTACGCCAAATATCGACGGTGCCGGTTATCGTCATGTCGGCCAAACTCGAGGAATTCGACAAAATCGAAGCCCTCAACGCGGGGGCAGACGAATATATCACCAAACCGGTGGGTATGCGCGAAGTCGTGGCCCGCATACAAGCCATCATACGCCGTGTCAATAATATGCCCGCACGCGGGCACTCGGCTCCGCAAAATCAAATCAACATACTCTCATTCGATGAACAGCGCCGAATCGTGTTTTTAAATAATAAGACGGTTCCGTTGACCAACACCGAGTACAAAATCATCACACACATGCTCAAAAACATAGGTAAAATAATTACGCGCCAAGAATTTGGACAAATACTTTATGGCAGTGATGCCATCAAAATCGATCGTTCTATTGATATGCACATCAAAAATATTCGCCACAAAATCGAACCAGACATAGAAAACCCAATCTATATTATGACGGTTTATGGAGTAGGCTATCGTATGAATACGACTATAGTACAATGAAAAACAGCATTGTAACCCGTAATGTCATCCTTAGTCTTGTGATGATAATCGTCAATTTCACTATAGGATCAGTGATTTATTTCGCTGTTTCATACAATACGATTACCTCGGTATATATTCCGCTGGTCACACAACGCTATACGACAATTATCCAGCAACATTATGCGAAATACCACAATGTCACCACACTCGCTGACACCATTCTGACCAATTACCGCCAATTTGTGGGCGAGGCATTTAAGCCGCCAATGGTCAGTGATGCCCGGGGACAGGTGCTTTATCCAGCTGACCACACCCCAACGACAATTAATCTCAGCGATTATCCCTATCGGGCCACGGTATATTTGGGTGATGGGAATTTTGTCTATGTGGTACCGAGTACTTCATTTCTTGATTATCCGCCGATGGATCAATACCCACAACAATTCCTACTGGCATTTTTTTCAATGACGATTATTGCGATTATCTTCAATGTCATCACCATGTATTTTTCCACGATGCGCATACTACGCCCTCTTTTTACCTTAACCAAGCTCAGCATGATACCGTTAGCGAGTCCACAGCACTTCACCACCCAATTGGGCTCAAATACAATACTCGAATTTGCGCAGCTAGCCCATGCACTCGACGAGCGCGACAACGAAATCACCCGGCAGATCCAATTACAACGCCAACTCAATGCCGATATCTCGCATGAGCTCCGCAATCCGCTCAATGTTATCAATGGCTATATCGAAGCCATGCGTGACGGCGACTTGCCGACCACACCCAATCGCCTCGCCATCGTCCATAGCGAAATTCAGATGCTATATAAACTCGTCAATGATATACGCACACTCTCACTCGCCGAAGTCAATCAATTAACCTTACGCCGTACAAAAATCTCATTGATAACACTAATCTCCGATACTTATGAGTCACTTGCCCCACTCTGTAGCGAAAAAAACATTACCTTTACCTATGCCTGCCGTGACCACGATGCCCTGATTGAGATTGACAAAATGCGCTTGATTTTGGCACTCTACAATATCGTCGAAAACGCCATTCGCCATACCGCCATCAACGGGACAATCGCAATCAACGCCACCACCAGCAATACAGACGTCGCTATTGCCATCAGTGACAACGGTACTGGTATTGCCCTAGACGACATCCCACATCTCTTTGAGCGCTTCAATCGCGGCTCAAATCCGATTGGTACCGGGTCAGGGCTGGGCTTGGCGATTGTGCATGCCATCGTCACCGCCCATCATGGCACCATCGCAATCCATTCGACCCTCGCCGTCGGAACGACCGTAACCATCACGCTACCAGTCGCACCCCCAAACGCATAGTCGCACGTGGCACGCCGCATACCAGTGCATTTCGCTATCTATTTTTGTCACCACACCACATGGCACCACACGAAATCAAGTAATTTTTGGGGTATGATAGCTCTGAGTTCCAGTAATTGACACGTTGATGGCCATCACAGATGTTGTTGCACTACCATCATTGTCAGAATGAGAGCACGCCATGCCCACCGTCAGTATCGCCTTCCAAACCAACAAACGAGCCAGCGATTACATTGCGCTGGCCAAGCTGGTCAATCAATACGATTTCGCCACCGTCAGCGTCTATTGCGACGCCCCCTACCACACCAGCTACGGCCCACTACTGTTGATGGCGCCCCACATTACCCGAGCGCGACTCGGTTGTGCGGCGGTCTCACCGGCCCGCATGGCGCCCATCGACATCGCCGCCGACGCCGCCTTGCTGGCCGACGTCGCCCAAGCCGGCACGTACGTGGGCATCGCCCGCGGGGCCTGGTTGGCCGATCACGGCATCAGTGAGCCTAGCAAACCCATCCAAGCCATCCGCGAAACCATCGCCATCATGCGCTTGCTCTGGAGCGGGCAATCGGCGGGATATGCCGGCCAATGCTACCAGATCGCCCCCCACGTCCAGGCCGGCTACCCCTTGCCCAGCCAGCCCATCCCCATCATGGTTGGTACGTGGGGGCGGGGGTTGTGTGCAGTCGCCGGGGAACTGGCCGACGAAGTCAAAGTAGGCGGCTCTGCCAACCCAGCGGTGGTGCCGTTTATCCGTGATTACATTGCAGTTGGTGAAAAAAAGGTGGGGCGCGCTATTGGTAGTGTCAAAATCGCCCTCGGGGCGGTGACGGTCGTCGATCACGACCGGGTGCTGGCGCGCGCAATGGCCCGCCAAGCGGCAGTACTCTACCTGCCCGTAGTGGCGCCACTCGACCCCAGTGTGCAGGTCGACCCAGAATTAATCCGGCGCCTACAACACGCCGCCGACAGTGGTGATTTCGCCGGCGGGGCATCGTTGATTTCAGACGAATTACTCGACAAATTCGCCTTTAGTGGCAACGCCACCGACATCATTCAGCAGTGCGAACAGTTGTTTGCTGCCGGTGTCGAGCGCATCGAGCTGGGCACGCCCCACGGCGTCAGCGTGGCGGCTACCGGCATCGACATCATCGGCAAACAGGTCTTGCCGGCGTTGCGCACGTGGTGGGAATGAGCTATTAGGCAGTAATGCTATAATACAAATCTACCCGACAATTATTACGTAATCCAAAGGTTTGCACCATGCAATTCAATGATATTTTGGACAAATACCGCGCTATGACAGCACCCACTAGGTACAGCGTTAAAGCCCACTAGGAAAATTAATGACACACAAAAATCACCTGTGGTTCAGTATAATATTTATTGCGTTGGGTTATGTATTATTTGGTACCACAGCACACCCTACCGATACCGTTAATATTCACGACAACAATAGCCTCGTTGGTTTTTTTGACATTGAACACCAACAGCAGAGTGAACGTGTGTTTCGTTGGGCCAAGCCTGACGCCCAAATCATCGTGCCACACCGCCTCGTCGGGCTGGTGATGATTGACTATGTGGCGACAGCCGCCCAACAACCTACCACCCTCACATTGACGAGTAATCAGCACACAATTGCCCGCCATGTGGTGCAACCCGGTCAATTCCGGATGTATCACATCCTTGGGAATATTCCGTGGCAATCAGCTAATAGCAATACGCAAATCACCCTCAACAGCGACCATGTCGTCCACGCCAATAAACGCACACTGACGGTGGCGATTAGCCAATTCCGGATTCATGCACATACGCCCTTTGTCCCCCCCAATATTACCCTATGGCCAGTGGTTGCGCTTGTATTGCTCACTATCGTGAGTAGTTATGTATGGAAGCAGACGCCACGTACGATTATCTTGCTCTACACCGGCCATAGTATCGGTTTGTTACTAATTTGGTGGTTTATGGAGTTATCCCATTGGGTGCTACCATGGTATATAGTTGGTGTTGCAATCTACGCAGTGATACCCTGGATTGACAATCGATTCCACCTCGCGACGTCACTATTGAACGCCCTAGTCTCATTATTGAACGCCTCATGGCGCTACCATCTACTAATCCTAGTCTCATTAGTGCTCGTTTACTTGGGGATCATGTGGCTGATAATGACACAGTTGCTCCCCATCAAAATCCAAATGCTTCAATTCTGGGGTACCCTAATCATAATCTGCATGCTGGGCATCTCGCTCACACGTTTCATTCAGCGCTATCGCACGACCCACGGAGCCACCACTCACCATTACCGTCGTGATATCGACGGCATACGTACTATTGCCGTGTTGAGTGTAGTCGTCTACCACTTCTTCCCAGATGTATTGCCGGGTGGTTTTATCGGCGTCGATATTTTCTTCGTCATTTCGGGGTTTCTCATAACTCAAAACATCCTCACACAGCATGCATTACAACGTTTCAGCATGCGTGATTTTTATGAACGCCGTATTCGACGGATTCTCCCAGCGCTCAGTGTGGTACTTATTGCGACTAGTGTCATTGCATGGATAAGTCTGTACCTTAGCGAATTCAGAGATCTCGGTAGTAATGTAATCGCCAGTGTTGGCTTTTTCAACAACATTCACCTGTACTATTCCTCACTAAACTATTTCGCCGATTTTGCCGTTCGTCAACCACTCCTGCACTTGTGGTCACTCGGCATTGAAGAGCAGTTTTACATTTTTTGGCCACTGCTCATCAGTATGCTCGTCCGCCATCCACGCTGGCAAGCAATGATATTGGCAAGCATCGTCATGGTGTCTTTTGCAATCAACATCATCGACATTCAATTTCATCCAGAAGCCACGTTTTATTTGCTACCAAGCCGATTATGGCAGCTTGCATGTGGTGGAATTTTAGCCCATGTCATATACGGGCAAAATACACATACCCTCCCCCGTTCACTTGCGAATATACTGGCTATTACTGGGCTCGCCATCATTGCCATATGTGTGGGTATCTATAATGAGAAACTCAATTACCCGGGTTGGTATGCATTATTCCCTACTATGGCGGCCGTTTTGCTGATTGCTGCAGGGTCACACGCCTGGTCCAATCGCACCATATTGGCACATCCCATCATTGTATGGGTAGGACTCATTAGCTACCCGTTATACTTATGGCATTGGCCACTGCTCTCCTTTGCGACATTTCTCGCAGAGTTCTGGCTGACTCCTATCATCAAAGTCGGCATCCTCGTACTAAGTATTATCCTATCGGCCGGCACCTACTATTTCATCGAACAACCTATCCGCTTCGGGCGCTACAAAAATCTCTCAGCCTGGAATATTCTTGCGGTGTTTGTGAGCATTGGGGGGCTCGGTTGGCTCATGCAATCCAAACTCGTTCCAGTACTCGCCAAAATCGATCCTCAAAATATCACACAACTCATGCCAGACCACAAATGTGACAGATTGTTTCGCAATGCTGAATTGCCGTTGCAGAGCTACTGCTATGTAGACCGCCCTCCCGAAACACCTATAACACACACCAACATTGTCATCGGCGATAGTCATGCCGGCCGGATTGTTATAGGACTTGTGACGACCGACCCGCATTCCGCTATATATGGCTACATCACGAACGGCTGTATGCCAATCAGCAATTTCATACGCTTTAAAAACAACTCTACTCAGTCCATATGTAACGCTCAAGAATTCGCAAACGGATTGCAGGTTGTGCGACAAACAGTACTTGCATCTGAAACTCCGACCACCATCTATTTGGTGGGGCGCTATTCGCTCATCAATGGGCATGGGATTAATACCAGCAATCGCAATAGTACACGGTATCAAGCACCCAACGTCACACACATACCCACCGAAGCCGAAGTTGATGCCCACTTCCAAGCCGGACTCGCCCAAACACTCGATACACTCACAACCCTACCACATACTCGTGTAGTATTTGTCGACCAAGTCCCAGAGATGTCATTCACACCGTTGAACTGCATGCGTGCCAGCCAACTCTTCAATATCAGTGGCCACTGTGTTATCAGTCAACAGCGCGTCCAAGCGCACTTCGCACGCTACCAACGCCTTGTCAGCACCGTTCTCCAGACACGACCGCAGGTGTTACGTTACCAACCCATGGATATCTTGTGTACTGCCGGAGTGTGTACGGCACTCGGCGATAATCAGTCTCTGCTTTACAAAGATGATCACCACCTCAATGACAATGGTTCAATACTGGTTACTCGCCACATGCTTGCTCGCATTACAGACTCACCCTAAATACCTACGCCAATCTAGACAGCTCGTTGCATATTTGACGGTGCATTGATACGCCGAAGTGCAAAAACCACTCGTTAACGTATATGAAAAAATTGCCACGATATGTGTAACTAAAACCCACCTGCAAAGAAAGTTTCATGGACGCCAGTTGAATCATAACGGCTTTGGGATGATCGCTACGGCCAAGATCAATCTTGACCATCAGACTGCTGTACGCGCACGCGTCCCTGATAGTGAAGTGGTGACTGTCGCACTGATTGCGACAAGATACGTTGCGAATAATCATCGAACTCTTGATGTAATGCAAAAATTGCATTATTTACATGAAATCCTCTATTTAGTACAATACCTATGCCAATCTAGGTGGCTCGTTGGTTTTGGGGCGATGCATTTATACACCAAAGTGCTAAAATTGTGCAATCAATCGGTGATTTTAATTTGTGGTGCAGTTTCGGCGGAAGTAATTTTAAATCACCCGTGTATTTTGGTGCAACAGCAACCGCAGTCGTTATTTTCCGCGAGCGTACAAGTGCACAGGTGCCGCAACAGGTGCGCTACGCTCATGGTGTATCTATCCTATCGCAAACCCCGGGAGATTCCACGCTGCACAGATGCAGCCTACTGCGTCTCTCCGGTTGCTATCGCAACCGGCATGGAATGACACTAGGTGTGAGGTGTTTTGGCGTAGGTATTGCATTGTAACAAACATTGTCTCTACACAGACGAGCTTGTAGAGCCGCAGCCTGCTGCAGCTCTACGGCTGCGGCTCTACGGCGACACTACTCCACCGTCACCGATTTGGCCAAATTACGTGGCTGATCGACATCGGCACCCCGCCGTACCGCCGTGGCATAGGCCAACAGTTGCAACGGGATCACCGCCAAAATCGTCGTGAGCAAGGGCGTGCTGGTGGGGATATAAATCACCGCCTCCGATTTTTCGGCCAGCTGAGTATCCCCTTGGCTGGCGATGGCAATCACCCGCCCACCCCGTGCTTTGACCTGCGACACATTCGACAACATTTTGGCATAGGACGCATCCTGCGGCGCGATACAAACCACCGGCAGACGGTCATCAATCAGCGCAATCGGGCCATGCTTCATTTCGCCAGCAGGGTAGCCTTCAGCGTGGATGTAGCTGATTTCTTTGAGCTTGAGCGCCCCTTCGAGGGCCACCGGGTAACACATTTGGCGCCCCAAAAAGAGCGCGCTACTAGCGTGTTGCAACGATTCGGCCAAGGCCGTGTAATCGGTGCCGTCGTTAAGTAATTCACCTACTTGGCTCGACAACGCCATCAAAGCCCGGATGTGCGGGCGCATCGTGGCAGGGGTCAACGTCCCGCGCGCTTGGGCCACCCGCAAGGCCAGCAAATACAACCCTACCAGCATGGCGGTAAAGGCCTTAGTCGAGGCCACACCAATCTCGGGGCCGGCATGGAGCATCAGCGAACCAGCAGTGGCCACCCGGGTGGCTTGGCTACCCACGGCATTGACGATGGCCATGGTGGCGACTCCCG
>DBCF01000172.1:9891-31949 GCA_002292925.1 Roseiflexaceae bacterium UBA965
CGCCAAGGTATCGGCCGTTTCGCCACTCTGGGTGATTGCCACCAGCAACATGCGCGCATCGAGCACCGGTTCGCGATAGCGAAACTCCGAGGCATAATCGACTTGCACCGGCACACGGGCAATCTGCTCGATCATGTATTTGCCAATCAAGGCCGCATGCCAGGCGGTGCCACAGGCCGTCAACACCAACGCCGACACATCGCGCAGGGCGACATCGTCCAAGGTCACGTCGTCGAGCCGTACCGTGCCCGCTTCGAGGTCGACCCGCCCCCGCAGTACATCGGTCAACACCCGCGGTTGCTCGTGGATTTCTTTGAGCATGAAGTGTTTGTAGGGGCCTCGTTCAATCGACACCGGATCCCACGCCAGCGCCTGTACCGCCCGCGCCACCGCACTGCCGTCAGGACGGCTGATGTGCACGGTGGTGGCAGTGATTTCGGCAATATCACCATCTTCCAAAAAAATCACCCGCCGGGTATGATCGACGATGGCCGGCACATCCGACGCCACAAACATTTCGTCGTCACCCACGCCAATTACCACGCCACCGGCATGCCCGATACGGGTCGCCACCAAGGTACCTGGTTGGTCGATGGCCAAGGCCACGATGGCATTGCCCCCGCTGAGCATAGCAGCGGTCTGGCGCAGCGCTTCGACCAATGACCCACAGGTGCGGTAATGATTGCCTAGCAAATGGGCAATTACTTCGGTATCGGTTTGTGAGCCAAACTGGTGGCCGGCGGCAATCAATTCTTGTTTTAATTCGAGATAATTTTCGACAATGCCGTTTTGGATGACCACCACGCGTCCGCCTGCATCACGATGAGGATGGGCGTTTTGTTCGGTGACATCGCCATGGGTGGCCCAGCGGGTGTGGCCGATGCCCATGTGCCCATGCACGGGGTTGCTGGCGAGGACATTGGTGAGGCCCGACAATTTGCCTACACTGCGGCGGATGTCGAGGGTGCCGGCGTTGTCGACGGCGATGCCAGCCGAATCATAGCCGCGATATTCCAAGCGGGCCAGCCCAGCGACAATCAGCGGGGCCGCCTCACGCGCACCGACATATCCCACAATTCCACACATTAGTTGCTCCTTTTTGGCACACGATATCGCGCGCCATTAGTCACGGTATAATACCTAAGAATCCATCCAACACGAGAAAACCAATGACGCACCCTGCAACTGCTCAGCGTATTGCCAGTTTTGGCACGACTATTTTCACCGAAATGAGTGCCTTGGCATTGGCGCATAACGCCGTCAATCTGGGCCAAGGCTTCCCCGACTTTGCGGGGCCTGACTTTGTCAAAAACGCCGCGGTAGCCGCCGTCCAAGCCGACCTCAATCAATATGCCCCTATGCCCGGCTTACCCAGCCTGCGGCAGGCCATTGCTGCCACTTGGGCAGACCGCACCGGGCGCGAAATCGATCCGCTGGCCGATGTCAGTATTTCCAGCGGTGCCACCGAAGTGCTGTGCAACATCATGCTGGCCTTCGTCAATCCGGGCGATGGCGTGGTGATGTTTGAGCCAGCCTACGATGCCTATCAACCCGATGTCATCATGGCCGGCGGTCACGCCATCCCCGTGCGCCTCTACCCACCCGATGCCCAACACAGCGGCTGGCATTACGACGACGCAGCCCTCGAGGCAGCCTTTGCGCAACGCCCCAAACTGCTGTTGCTCAACACCCCCCACAATCCCACCGGCAAAGTGTTTAGTGCTAGCGAATTACAGCGTATCGCCGAACTATGCCAAACCTACAACGTGCTGGCGGTGGTCGACGAAGTCTACGACCGGCTGGTCTATGACCAGCACCAGCACATCCACCTCGCCAGCCTGCCCGGCATGTGGGAGCGCACCATGACCGTCAACAGCATCGGCAAAACCTTTAGTGTGACGGGGTGGAAAATCGGCTGGTGTGTGGCGCCCGCCAATCTCATCAGCGCCGTGCGCGCCACCCACCAATGGGTTACCTTTGCCACCTCGACCCCCATGCAACAGGCCTCGGCAGTGGCACTAAACGACGCCCGCCACAACAGCTACTACGACCAACTCGTCAGCGAATACAGCGCCCGCCGCATCCAACTCAACGCCATCTTGCGTGCCACTGGTTTGCCACTCATCGACGCCGAAGGGTCGTACTTTGTCAGTGTCGACGTGGCGCCCCTCGGCGTCAGCGATGTACGGGTCTTTTGTCGGCGCTTGACCAGTGAGCTGGGCGTGGCGGCCATCCCCATCCCGGCCTTTTATCTGGCGCCTGGGGCACCGGCGTTGGCGCGCTTTTGTTTCGCCAAAAAAGCCACCACCTTGGCTGCTGCCGGCGAGCGCTTGACGCGCTTGCACGACATCGACTGGACTAGTTGAGGGTTGGATTGGCGATGAGCGTCAACAATGATTGTCGCAAACGCTTAATTCGCACATCAAGGCCATTGGGGCGCACATACAAATCTTGGCGCACCGCCACAATATCGCGGTGGATTTGCTCAATTGGATCACGCACTGCACTGGTCGCCGTCACGGCTGCCCGTTGCAGTGCGTCATCCATGAGGAGCAACATTTGCGCGGTGCCCGTCATGTCGTTACGCGCCAAGGCGGCTTCGGCATCGCTGGCATGCGCCAACGCCCGGGTCAAATAGACAGCACTCCACAAGGCGGCGGTGTCGGCTTTGACATCGAGGATTTCTTGGCGCGAAATATCGCGTACCAACGGTGACGTCAACGTTGCCGTGACCGCCGGGATGGTCGTAGCAACGGTACCCGCCACCGGCGTCGCTTTGCTGGGGGTTTGTAACACCACCACGCGGTCGCGAGGCACCACAAACCACGCCAAAATCAAGGTCACCAGCGCGGTAACAACATGCGGCAACGCACCTTGCAAAAGGCGTCGTTGCCGCGTTGGTTGGGAATCACCGTGTATATCAGCCATTGGTTATTTGTCGATTTGAGCCGTCAACAAAATCGCTTGGGCGATTTCGCGCATTGATTTGCGCGTGTTCATCGATAATTGTTGAATCTTGCGGAAGGCATCTTGTTCTTTGAGCCCTTGGGTATCCATCAACACCCCTTTGGCGCGCTCGACCAATTTGCGCGTTTCCATGATGTCTTTGAGGTCACCCAGCTCTTTGTTGATGGTGTTGAATTCGGCAAAGCGCGCCAAGGCGATTTCAATGGCAGGCAACAATTCGGCTTCACGGAAGGGTTTGACGATGTAATTGACCACACCGGCCTCGCGGGCACGATCGACCAATTCACGATCCGAATAGGCCGTCAGCAACAATACCGGGGCGATTTTTTCTTCGGTCAATACTTTGGCGGCCTGAATACCGTCAAGCTTGGGCATTTTGATGTCCATAATGACCAAATCAGGGCGAAGCTCGCGGGCCAAATGGATGGCACTCAAACCATCACCGGCATCGCCAACCACCAAATAACCAAGACCAACTAAGGTCTCGCGTAGATTCATCCGTATAATAGATTCATCATCGGCGATCACCAAACGCAATTGATTAACCATTAGACTAACTCCTCCCACAAACGGGGATGCGCGTCGCATATTACATATCACACTTGACTATAGCACGTATTTCAAAACATGGTCAAGCACGTAATATCCAAAATACGCCAAACAATTTGGATATTTCGTGACAAAATTGGAGGTAATCATATCTCGCACAGTGCACGCAGAGGACGCAGAGGTAGTCAATTTATCTCGCACAGAGGACGCAGAGGCCGCAGAGATTCTTTTTGATTGCGATACGTCGATAAAAGTCTATCTCTGTGTGATGCCCAATGGCTCACGCAGAGGTACAGAGGCGCGCAGTCACACTACATTTTCAATTTTCAATTCCTCCTTCCTCTGATATAATGCAAAGTAACAACATGCGATGATAGAGCCATGTCGCGGTGATGCCCATCCAGAGAGGTGCCGGTTGGTGTGAGGCACTTGGGTTCCCCCGTCGATTCCCCTCTTGAGCAGCCGAGGATGACTCGCGCCGGGTGCACCCGTTACCGTGCAATCAAGGTCATCACCCGTGATGACGAACGAAGGTGGCACCACGAAGGCATTGCCTCTCGTCCTTCTCGAAGGATGGAGGTCTTTTTTGTGCAAAAAGGAGTCCCATGCAACTGCTCCTCACCATCGCCTATATCGCAGCCCGCTGGGCCCGTGATGTGGTCTGGGCCATCCAGCGCCCCCACCTCCGGGGCGTGCGGGTGGTGGTCGTCGACCCCCACGGCGCCGTGTTACTGGTACGCCACCGCGCCGGTCCCCACGCCTGGGTCATCCCCGGTGGTGGCATCGATGCCGGCGAAGCCGGGCATGTAGCGGCCAGCCGCGAAATTTTCGAAGAATCTGGCCTGCACATCCCCGTCACCGCCGCCGACCTGCATGGCAGCTTTGGCGAGGCCCACCCCCGCCACCCCTGCACCACGGTGGTCTATGCCGTCACACTTGCACAAGTGCAGGCGCCCCAACCGTCGCCATGGTCACTCGAAATCGCGGCGGCGCGCTTTGTGCCCATCGCCCAACTCACCAGCCTCGACGATAGCGTCGAACCTGGCTGCCTGCGCCGCATCCACGAAGTCTGTGCCGCCCAACCCGCGGCCACCAGCTGGTAAAGGAACCACCATGCCCTATACGCCGATTGTGGCCACCCTCGGCTATATCATGTCACCAGACGGCACCAAGGTGTTGATGGTGCATCGCAACGCCCGTCCCGACGACATCCACTATGGCAAGTACAACGGCCTAGGTGGCAAAATCGAATCGCAAGAAGATGTAGCCACCAGTATGTGCCGCGAATTAATGGAAGAAGCCGGTATCACCGTGGTGACGATGAGCATGCGCGGCACCCTCAATTGGCCCGGCTTCGGTAAAAACGAAGAAGACTGGCTAGGGTTCGTCTTTCGCATCGACCAATGGAGCGGCGAACCCTATACCGCCAACGACGAAGGCACCCTCGAATGGGTCGCCGTCAGTGACCTGCAAACCCTCAATTTGTGGGATAGTGACCGACTCTGGATCGAAATGGTCTTTGCCAACGACTATACCTTCCACGGCGTGGCCCCCTACAAAAACGGCAAAATGGTGAACTGGAGTTATAGCAAAATCGCTGTGACACCACCCACCCCAGCATAATCAGTGATTCTGTAGTCAAGGAGCAACCTCATGTTAGACATTCGCTTGCTGCGCGAACAACCCGACGCCGTCAAAGCTAGCCTGGCTCGCGCCGGCGTCGAACCCCACTTGGTCGATGTCGTGCTGGGCTTCGACGAACAACGCCGGGCCTTGTTGTTTGAAGTCGAACAACTCAAAGCCCTGCGCAACACCACCTCCAAAGAAATCAGCACCCTCAAAGATGCCGCCATTCGTGACGCCAAAATCGCCGAAATGCGTACCGTGGGTGACCGCATCGCCATCCTCGACAAACAAGTGGCCGAAGTCGAAGCCAACCAGATGGCTGCTATCCTCGAATTGCGCAATTTGCCCCACGACAGCGTGCCCGTCGGCCCTGACGAGGACCACAACGTGGTGCTCCAGACCATCGGCACCCCCCGCCAATTCGACTTTGCCCCCAAACCACACTGGGAGCTGGGTGAATCGTTGGGCATCATCGACTTCGAGCGTGGTGTCAAAATCTCGGGTTCGCGCTTTTATGTGCTCAAAGGGATGGGCTCACGCTTGCAACGCGCCTTGATCCAATGGCTGCTCGACCTGCATGGCAACCAAGGCTACCAAGAGGTCTATACGCCGTTTGTGGTCAAAGAGCTCAGCTTGTGGGGCGCCCGTCAATTGCCCAAATTCCGCGATAATCTGTACCACGACGCCGAAGAAGATTTGTGGCTCGTGCCCACCGCCGAAGTGCCCGTCACCAATTTGCACCGCGACGAAATCTTCGACGCCAATCAGTTGCCCATCCACTACTGTGCCTATACACCTTGTTTCCGTCGTGAAAAAATGAGTGCCGGCCGTGACGTGCGGGGCATCAAGCGCGGCCATCAGTTCGACAAGGTCGAAATGTACAAATTCGTCCACCCCGACACCAGCTACGCCGAACTCGAGCAACTGCGCCTCGATGCCGAAGAAAGCTGCCGGCTGTTGGGCATCCCCTACCGCACCAAAATCCTTTGCACCGGCGATATGGGCTTTGCCTCGACCAAAACCTACGACATCGAAGTCTGGGCGCCTGGCCAAAACGAATGGCTGGAAGTCAGCTCCTGCTCCAACGTCGAATCGTTCCAGGCTCGCGCCACCAACATCCGCTTCCGGGCCGAAGCGGGCGCCAAAACCGAATTCGTGCATACCCTCAATGGCTCGGGTCTGGGCATCCCCCGCACCATGATTGCCATTATGGAAAACTACCAGAATCCCGATGGCTCGATTACCGTGCCCGACGTGCTCCGCCCCTACCTCGGTGGCATCGACACCATCCAACCCTATACCCGCAAATAACCACAAAAAACCCCCGTGCAGAGATTTACTCTGCACGGGGGTTTTATTTGTTACATCACGTGATAAGCCATCACGACCAAATCGTGGCGGTTGCCGTGGCGATCGTGGGCATGCTTGCTAAACACCCCTTCACGATTGAAGCCCAGCCGCTCAAAAATCGCGCGGCCACTGACTTGTACTGCTAACATTTCGACAATCACTTTGGCGACCCCCAAGCCCCGGGCAGCCTCAAACACCGCTTTGGCCATCTGTAGACCTAGGCCACTGCGCCGATAGCCTTCGCCTACCATCAGCTGGATGTCGCCGACGTGTGACGACCAGCCTGCCAAGCGCCGCACTGCACTATAAGCGATGATAGTGCCATCGTCGAGTGCCGCCACCACCTGGCGCCAGTTTTCGGCGGCGTAGGCGTTGACAAGTCGATTAATAATATCGGGGTTTTGTAAATCATCTTCGAGGTACAACAAATCATCTTTGGGTAAGCGCTGGCCAAACTGCATCAACGCCTCCCGGTCACTGTCCGCCAAAAAACGAATGGTGACATGTTGGCCGTTGCGTAACGTAATGGGCGCCGCTGCCTCTACGTGCGTGGTCATACTCGCTTCCCTTCTTGTAAACAAAAAATCCAATTACTTCCTATACGCACGATTTGCATTTCTGGATGAATAAACTTCGTGCAAATTATCACATATTTATTAGTATACCTGTTTTTGCGTGTATGTCACGTAAAAAAACCAGCGGCGTTGGATATGTTGCCATACCCGTCGCCGCTGTAATGTTTTTGTAATGAAACCAAAAAGAGGGAGCCTAGATACGCGCCTTGACTGCAGCCACCACGGCTTCGGCGGTGATGCCAAAGTGGCTATAGAGCTCGCCGGCAGGAGCCGACGCCCCAAAGCCTTGCATGGTGACCAGGCCACCATTGATACCCACATAGCGTTCCCAGCCCAACGACACGCCCGCTTCGACTGCCACCCGCGCCGTAATATGGGAGGGCAATACACGTGCTTTGTAGTCGTCTGATTGCGCCTCAAACAAGGCGTGACAAGGCATACTGACCACCCGAGTATCGACGCCTTGGGCCTCGAGTTGATCGGCGGCCGCCATGGCGATAGCCACTTCGGAGCCCGATGCAATCACGATGGCCGCTGGGGTGCCCCCTTGGGCTTCACGCAGCACATAGGCACCCTTGGCAGCCATTTGGGCGGGAGCGTAGCGCTGACGATCGTAGAGGGGCAGTTTTTGCCGGCTGAGGATGAGCGCCGTGGGGTGGCTCTGTTGCGCCAAGGCCACTTGCCAGGCCACGGCCGTTTCGGCGGCGTCGGCAGGGCGAATCACCCACAGGTTGGGGATGGCGCGCAGGGCGGCCAAATGCTCGACCGGCTGATGGGTAGGACCATCTTCGCCGACCCCGATGCTGTCGTGGGTAAAGACGTAAATCACCGGTTGATGTGACAAGGCCGCCACCCGCATCGAGCCACGCATATAGTCAGAGAAAGTCAAAAAAGTACCGCCGTAGGGACGCACGCCACCATGTGCCACCATGCCGTTGAGCATGGCGCCCATGGCGTGCTCACGCACCCCAAACCAGACCACCGAGCCGGCGTAATTGTCACGCTGGAAGCTGCCGTTGGCCACTTTGGGGGTTTTGTTGGATCCAGCCAAGTCGGCTGAACCGCCCAACAACCACGGAATGCGGCTACGGAGCAGGTCCAACACTTTGCCCGAGGCGTCGCGGCTGGCCATATCACCACTGCCCGACACACTCTCGATCAAGCCATCATCCCAGCCTGCTGGCAAGGTACCATCCCATGCGCTCCGCAAATCTGCGGCGAGGTCGGAATGGGCTGCGGCATAGACGGTGACGGTTTTTTGCCAGGCTTCGTAGTGCTTGGCGTTGCGCCGGGCCACATCGGCCCACAATTGGCGCACCGCTTGCGACACGGCAAAGGTCTGGTCGGGGTCAAGCCCGAGGGCTTGCTTGGCGAGGCGCACTTCGTCTTTGCCCAACGGTTCGCCATGGGCGCGACTGGTGCCGGCGTAATTGGGGCTACCAAAGCCGATGACGGTGCGGACCGCAATCAAACTGGGGCGAGTGCTATCGGCACGAGCGGCGGTAATCGCGGCTTCGATGGCATCGCAATCGTTGCCGTCGCTGACGCGTAGCGTCTGCCAGCCATAGGCGGCATAGCGCGCCAGTACGTCTTCGCTAAAGGCCAGGGATGTAGGGCCGTCGAGCGAAATCAGGTTGTCGTCGTACAACAACACCAATTTGCCCAAGCCGAGGTGCCCGGCTAGCGAGGAAGCTTCGGCCGAAATGCCTTCCATCAAGTCACCATCACTCACCAAGGCATAGGTGTAATGGTCGATGGGGGTGGCATCGGGGCGGTTGTAGGTGGCCGCCAAAAAGGCTTCGGCCACGGCCATACCCACGGCGTTGGCGGCACCCTGACCCAAGGGGCCGGTGCTCACTTCGACGCCGGGGGTCACGCCCACTTCGGGGTGGCCGGGGGTCAACGAACCCCATTGGCGGAAGCGCTTGAGCTCGTCGAGTGAGAGCTCGTAGCCCGCCAAATGGAGCAATGCGTACAACAACATCGAGCCGTGACCGGCCGACAGCACAAAGCGGTCGCGGTCGGGCCAATGGGGATCACGCGGGTTAAACTTCAAAAAGCGCGACCACAACACATGGGCCATCGGCGCGGCACCCATCGGCAAGCCCGGGTGACCGGAGTTTGATTGTTGGATGGCGTCCATTGCGAGGGCTCGGATCGTATTTATCGCGTGCTGGTCGACTTCGGTATAAGTAGTCACTATTGCACCCCCGTTTTATTGACGGCTCTTCCAGTCAGCCAAGAATTTTTCGATGCCACTGTCGGTCAAGGGGTGCTTCATGCTTTGTTCGAGCACCTTAAACGGGCAGGTGGCAATATCGGCACCGGCCAAGGCCGCATCGATGATGTGGCGAGGGTGACGAATCGAGGCCGCCAAGATTTTGGTGGTGATACCGTGTTGGCGATAGATGGCTGAAATTTCACGGATGAGTTGCATGCCGTCCATGCCCATGTCGTCGATGCGCCCGATGAATGGGCTAATGATAAACGCCCCAGCCCGGGCCGCAAACAAGGCTTGGGTGGCATTGAAGCACAAGGTTACATTAGTGCGAATGCCGTCTTTGGCCAAGGTCGATACCGCTTTGAGGCCTTCGGTGGTGATTGGTACTTTGACAATCACGTTGGGGTGCCAGGTTGCAAACTCGCGCCCTTCGCGAATCATCCCTTCGGCATCGAGCGAAATGGCTTCGGCGCTGATAGGACCATCAACCAACTTGGTGATTTCGGTAATCAAGGTCTTGTGGTCGATGCCTTGTTCTTTGGCAACCAGTGACGGGTTGGTGGTGACGCCGTTCAAGATGCCCCAGCTGGCCGCATCGCGGATTTCACGCAGGTTTGCCGTATCGAGATAGATTTGCATTGACACTATCCTCCTCATATTAAAAAAATAACGTCGCCTTTTATGCGACGTTGCTCACGCTATTATACCGCACGTCAGCATCATCGGTGACGCTGACGTGCGCGGTGTTTATTCGAGGAAACTACGCAGGCCCCGGGCGACCCCAGGATGCCGCAATTTACGCAGCGCTTCACCTTCGATTTGGCGGGTGCGTTCGCGGGTAATCCCAAATTCCCGACCTACTTCTTCGAGTGTGCGCGAGCGGCCATCTTCGAGGCCATAGCGCAACTGGATGATGCGACGCTCGCGTTCGGGCAAACGGGTCAAGGCTTCACTCAAGCGTTCGCGCAACAGCATGTGCGTGGCAGATTCAGCCGGGGTGGCGCCGTGGTAGTCTTCGATGAAGTCGGCCAGATTGGCGTCGCCATCACTGCCGACGGGGGTTTCGAGTGACAAGGTCTGGCGTGAAGCGTCGAGGATGCGCCGCACTTTGTCGGTAGGCATGCCGAGGGCTTCGGCGATATCGTCGGGGGTGGCATCACGGCCGGTTTCTTGTTGGATGCGTGACGCCATGCGCATCAAGCGATTGATGGTCTCACCCACATGGACTGGCAAGCGAATGGTGCGACTTTGGTCGGCTACGGCCCGGGTAATCGCTTGACGAATCCACCAGGTGGCATAAGTCGAAAACTTAAAGCCGCGGCGATGGTCAAACTTCTCGGTGGCGCGCATCAAACCGATGCTACCTTCTTGGATCAAGTCGAGCATCGACATACCGCGACCGAGGTATTTTTTGGCGTTTGAGACGACCAAACGCAGATTGGCCGAAATCAGTTGCTCACGGGCATCGCGTCCCTTGGTAATCATATCGCGCAACCAACGGGTGTCGGTCATCGCGGGGATTTCAACAGGAGCACTGAGAAGTGGTTGGCCATCAAAATGTACCGCAGTAGTTTCAGTAATACTACTGGTGATGACTTGCCCTTCAAAATGCACCGTGGTTGTTTCGGTAAAGCTATGTTCGATATAGACATCAGTCGGCTTGTCGTCGCGCACCAAGGAGACCTCGTGCATATTGAGCTTGCGCCCCAACTGGCGCAAAGCCTGGGCATCTTTGAGGCTCAACAACAACATCAGCAAATCGGGAGAAGTATCGTTTTCGACATGTTTTTTGATGATGCTATGGGTGACAATTAAGCGATAAATCGAAAAATAGCCCGACTCAGCAGGCACGCTATTGCATTCTTCGACACACATCAAACCAACAATCATCGGTTTGCGGTTCGCATCCGATAAATTCTTGACATGGTAGCCGTATTCGGTGTCGACTTTGTAGACCAACGCACATGCTTCGGGGGTACTGGTGGCTTCCCAATCGGTGTCGCCATGGAGTTTTTTGAGGTAAGCCGCCACCGCATCACTGACATGCGTGATTTTGTGCGAGAGGCTTTCGGCTAATGCCAGCAAATCATCATCACCGTATTGAACAGCAGTTTTGCCTTTGACCAATTGCTCGACCAACAAGCCTAATTCGATTTGGTAGGCAAGGTTGATTTCTTCGACGATTGATTTGAGGCGGTCGATACGGCCAATATCACGCAAATACAGTCGCACCGAATCATCGACATCACTATCATCGCTGGTAGTGGCTTCGAGTTCGATGCGCTGCAGTTCGCCTTCGTCGTCATCTATATCTGTATACCCATCGGGCATATCAATAGTACGATTCAAAGAATATGAAGGAGCGGAGGAATCGTTCCGCACATTGGTATCGACGTGTATATTATGAAGTTGAGGTGGAGTGTTCGGCTTATCCACGCGACACCAACTTTCTATCGCTCAACGGTTCGCCTAATCGAATTGTAATGTACCATATATTGGGGTAAAACGCAACAATTATGCCTATATTTAGTATATTTTTTAGTGAGAAAAATATGTAATAATACTCATAATTGTTTGGTTTTTTTGTAAAGGAGCCCCATGCACATTGTAGTGATTGGCGGTGCGAGCACCTATACCCCCGAATTAATCGATGGGTTGATTCAACGTGCCCGCGACTTAGGGCTCACCAAAATCACCTTGTGTGACCCCAACCACGAGCGCCTCGCAATTGTGGGAGCCTTTGCCCAACGCATGGCAGCTCACTACCACGCCCCGTTCACGGTGGCGCTCAGCCACGACCGCCGTGCTGCCATCGCCCAAGCACCTGATTTCGTGGTAGCGCAATTGCGGGTAGGCGGCCAAGCAGCCCGCCACAACGATGAATTACTCGGGCGACGTCATGGGCTTATCGGCCAAGAAACCACCGGCGTGGGGGGCTTTGTCAAGGCACTCCGCACCGTCCCCATCATGCTCGATATCGCCAATGATATGCGCACCTATGCCCCCCACGCTACATTGATTAATTTCACCAATCCGGCTGGCATCGTCACCGAAGCCCTGCTTCGTCACGGTGGCGTGTCTGCCATCGGGCTGTGCAACAATGCGATGACGGCACAACGAAGCATCGCCCGCCAGCTAGCCGTCAATCCCCACGATGTGACCATCGAACAAGTAGGACTCAATCACTTGAATTGGATCCGGCGCATTACGGTCGGGGACCACGATGTCACGAGTGATGTACTGCGACACACGATGGATGAACTCGAGCGCACCAAAAATCATTTACACGTCCCAGCCCGACTCATCGAATTATTACAGGCGCTTCCCAGCGGCTACCTCGACTATTTTTATCTCCAAAACGAAATCATCGCCCACCAGCAAAGTGGCATTCCCACCCGCGCTGAGGTGGTGATGGACGTCGAACGGCGCCTGCTCGAACGCTACGCCGATGTCCATCTCTGCGAGAAACCGGCCGAACTGATGGAGCGGGGCGGAGCCTATTATTCAACGGCCGCTGCTGCCTTGATTTGCTCGTTGCATCTCAGCGACGGTGCCACCCATGTCGTCAATGTACGCAACCAGCAGTCGCTATCCGACTTGCCCAGCGATGTGGTGGTCGAAGTGCCGTGTCGCGTCGATCGCACCGGTGCCACCCCCCTCAACCACGCCCCGCTGGCGCCGGTGATGCATGGGCTAGCGGCACATGTGAAATCATACGAACTCTTGACCATCGAGGCAGCTATGACGGGCAGCCACGAGCGCGCCATGAGTGCCTTGCTCGCCAACCCACTCGGACCAAGTGCCGCCACCGTTGAACAGGTCTGGCGCGATGTGCTGGCCACCAATCAACCTTGGCTGCCCCAATTTGCGGCGTACTAAGTTTTTATCAAAAGGCTCCGGCAATGACGACATATGACTGGTTTGTAGGGAGTGCCAGCAAACGCATGATGCCACAAGGGTGGGTGCATGCCATTGGATTCCGCAGTGAACGCGCACTGCTCGCCCTAGTGGCTGCTGATATTGATGATGTGGCAGCCATTGATTTAACGGCGATTACCGCCCACCTCACCTTGCACCCCATCGAAACGGTCGAGGTAATATTGGTCGCAAGTGGCACACAATCAGCGCTTCCGTACACCACGCTGACCCCAACCAATCAGCACCAAGTCATCCATGCCATCGTCGATGCCATCATTGATGCCTTGACGTTTGGCTGCCCGGCCACATTGCGAGTGACACCTCATGCCCTGCAATGGCGCAAATTCGACGAACAACCGATTGCCACACTGACGATGCATCCGCCCCAACAAGTCATCGATACCACGCTCCACCAACAACTCACCCACGCTTGCGGTGACCCGGTGCTGATGGTGCGCCACGCCTGGGATAACGATGCGTGGGACTGCACCACGATTGCCGCCCAACTCACCACCAGCAGTGCCACGCCGGTCACATCCGTTGATTGGCAGCACCACGACGATTATTGGGTACTGAGTATCAATCACACTACGCTTGGGATTATCCCCGGTATGCTAACGACTGCGCCGCAATCGCCACATCATTTGATTGCGACGCGGCCACACGTTACCCTCACCGCGGCCCAAACCGCCGCCACGTTCGTTTTTTTGCATGAGGCAAATCACGATGTCAACCACGATTGAACGCTGCCCATGGTGTGGCAGTGATCCGCTTTATTGTGACTATCACGACAGCGAATGGGGCGTACCGTTGCATACTACCAATGGTTGGTACGAACGTATCGTGCTCGAAACGATGCAGGCCGGCTTGAGCTGGATTACCGTGTTGCGCAAACGCGAGCACTACCGCGCCGTCTGCCACCATTTTGACCCGCACATCGTGGCCACCTATGGCGAAGACGACATCACCCGCCTGATGGCCGACCCTGGCGTCATCCGCAATCGTGCCAAAATCAGCGCCATGATCCACAACGCCCAGATGTTTTTGACGTTACAAGCAAAAACAACCGCCGTTGATGACTACTTCTGGCGCTACGTCGATGGCCGCCCGTTGCAACCGCACCGCCAACACCACGCCGAAATCCCGGCGATTACCCCCATCGCCACCCACATGGCCCAAGATTTACGCCAACGGGGCTTTAAATTCATCGGCCCCACCATGTGTTATGCCTTGATGCAGGCCACCGGGCTGGTCAACGATCACCTCGTCAGCTGTCATCGCCATGCGGCGTTGCGGTGACGATGAGTAGCGCCGCCCTGCAAATCCTCGCTGATGGGCAGCTCATCGTCGATAGCCAGCACCCCCAGGCCATCACCACGCTCCAATCAATCCAGCCCTTTAGTCTGGTCGAAGCCTATGTGGGGCGCTATGTGCGCTGTCGCCTGCACCGCACCACCCTGTGGGGGGCGGCAGGACGGGGGAGTAGCGCCACCCAGATTATCGATACCTTGGTGACAGCCAGTGGCGCCCCGCTCAACGCCCGCGTGCAGCGCACCATTGAAACCTTAATGAGTCGTTGGGGGCAGGTCGTCTTGACCGGCACCGCCACGACGCTTTTTTTGCAGATTAGCGAACCCACCCTCACCCCACGGTTTCAGCACGACCCCGCCTTCGCCGAGTTTTTTGACACTCCAACCACCAACGGCTGGCAAATCAATCCGCTGTTACGGGGAGCACTCAAACAGGCGTTTTGGCGAAAGGGGTGGCCGGTTGCTGATCACGCGACACTGCTTGATGGCACCGCCTTTACCTGCACGTGGCGCAATACCATCGCCCTACGCCCCTACCAACAGGCCGCCGTGGCAGCCTGTGTGGCGCACAGCCATGGCGTGGTGGCGTTGCCTCCCGGCAGTGGCAAAACCTATATCGGGGTGGCGGTACTAGCCCACGTACAACGCACCACCTTGATTATCACCACCAGCCGGGCTGCAGCCCAACAATGGTACGACAGCGTGTTGGCAGCCACCGACTGTGCCCCCGCCGATGTCGCCATTTATCGGGGCACTACGGCCACGCTAGCGCCGATTACGATTACCACCTACCAGCAACTAATTGCCCGGACCAGTAGTTGTGCCGAAGCCGATTGGGGGCTCATCCTGTATGATGAAGTACATACATTACCGGCGCCGGTCTTTCGCAGTACGGCGATGCTCAATTCACGGCGACGCTACGGGCTGAGTGCCACGTTGATTCGCGAAGATGGCCGGATTGGCGATGTGTTTAGTTTGATTGGGCCACTACGCTATAGTGTGCCGTGGCGCCAACTCGAACACCAAGGCTTTATCGCCGCGGCCCGCTGTATCGAAGTCCGCGTGCAATTGACGGCCAGTGAACGCGCCCGCTACCTCGGGGCCCTCAGTCGTCAGCAAGGCAGCCTGGCAGCCCAAACCGCCGCCAAATACACCGTCGTACAGCGCATTCGCCAACGCCATGTCGGTGAACCACTGCTGGTGATTGGGCATTATTTGGCGCAGTTACACGCCTTGGCCGACCTGACGGGCTGGCCGCTGGTGACGGGCGAAAGTAGCACTGACGAACGCGCACACTGGTTTACGGCCTTTCGCAACGGACACATCGATTGCCTGATTTTGTCGCGGGTCGGCAATCAGGCCTTGGATTTGCCCAGTGCCAGTGTGTTGGTACAGATTTCGGGGAGCTTTGGGTCACGCCAAGAAGAAGCCCAACGGTTGGGCCGGGTGTTGCGCCCCAAAGCGAGCAACACGGCACTGTTTTATACGCTGGTGAGCGCCCAAACCCGCGAAGTGGACGATGCCTGGCAACGCCAACGCTTTTTAACGGCCCAAGGATATACGTATCAGATAATCAACGAGGATGAATTATGAGCACACCCAGTACCTGGCAGACCATCCGCACCCTACTCACTCCCCGGCGTATCGTCATGCTTGGGATTGCGGGAGTACTGTTTTTGGCGGTGCTGTGGTGGATTCGTCAATTCATCGATCTCACCCCCCAAGGGTTACGCACATTGATGGCGCCGTTTGGCTGGTGGGGCGGGTTGTTGCTCAGTGGCATCATTGCCTTGATTTTGGTGGTACCTATCGCACCTGCCACCATCGCCCAAGTAGGGGCGGGGTTGTTGTATGGGCCGTGGATTGGCTTTGGCATAACCATGCTGGGGGATGTGGTGGGCAGTTTGCTTGGCTTTGCGATTGCCCGCCAATGGGGGCGGCGGACGTTTTTGTATACCCGCTTGTCTGCTGATGAAAAAGCCGCTTTTGACCGCTTGTGCCAACAAATCACGCCGTTACGCCTCATCGTGCTGCGGATTTTGCCAGGACCGGCCTATACCATGGTGTCGTTGGCAGCCGGATGTAGCACGTTACCGTGGTGGCGCTACCTGCTAGCGTCGTTGTTGGGGGTGGCGCCAGGCTTAGCGTTGTTGACCTTGGCCGGAGATTTGAGCACCAGCCAGCCATGGTTGGCTGGCGCAGTAGGGGTTGGTTTTGTGCTGTTGATGCTTTTGTTAAATAAAGTAGCACAGAAATATAACAATTCCTTATAATAACCATTGCATACTGTATACATTAGGGGAGAACGAGATGACGATGATTGATGCGGCCCAGATACATTCATTGTTTCAGACCCATTACGGGCAGGCGCCCAGCCTGATTGTCCGCGCTCCTGGTCGCGTCAACTTGATTGGCGAGCACACCGACTACAACGACGGTTTTGTGTTGCCCGCCGCCATCGATCGAGCCACCTTTATTGCAGCTGCCCCGCGCACCGACCGACGGGTACGGGTACTCGCAGCTGACCTCAACGAAACAGACGAATTTGCCATAGATCACATCGAGCGCAGTGGCATGCGCCCATGGAGCAACTACATCCGCGGCATGGTGCGGGCCTTGATTGGCGCCGGGCATCTCATCAACGGCGCCGACATGGTGGTCGCAAGTAGCGTACCCCGGGGCGCCGGCTTGTCATCGTCGGCAGCCCTCGAAGTAGCCACCGGCTACATGTTCCAACTTTTTCATAACCTGAATATTTTGGGTGAAGAGTTGGCATTGATGGCCCAAGCCACCGAAAACCAATTCGTGGGCGTCAATTGTGGCATCATGGACCAATTCATCGTAACCCTCGGCAAAGCCAATCACGCCTTGTTGATTGATTGCCGCGACTTGAGCTACCAAGAAGTCCCTGTGCCGGCCAACGCCGCCATCATCATTTGCGATAGCCACATCGAACGTACGTTGGCTGGCTCGGCCTACAACCAACGCCGCGCCGAATGTGAACAAGCCGTCGAATTGCTCAAGCCCTTCATCCCCGGCATCAAAGCCTTGCGGGACGTGACAAGCGCCCAGTTGGCCAGCCACGGGCATGTCTTGTCGCCAGTGGTACTCCAACGGGCCCGGCACGTCGTCAGCGAAAACGAACGCGTCATTGCTAGTGTGGCAGCCTTGGCAGCCGACAACGTGGCCGAGTTTGGGCGTTTGATGAATGCCTCGCACGCTAGTTTGCGCGACGATTACGCCGTCAGCATCCCCGAAATGGACGCGCTGGTGGCGGCCGCCCAACGGGTCAACGGCTGTTATGGTTCACGCTTGACGGGGGCTGGGTTTGGCGGCTGTACCGTGAGTTTGGTTGATAACAATGCCGTCGAACGCTTCCGTCACGAAGTGGCGGCGGCCTACCTAGCGAGCACTGGCCGCAGTGCCACGATTTATGTGACGCATGCGAGTGACGGCGTCAGCCGCATCCGCCCTGATTCGGCCTAAGAAAAGAGGACACCATGCCCACGATTTTGCTCGTAGAAGACGATGCCACGCTCGCAGAAACGCTTCGCTATAATCTCGAACGTGAAGGCTATACGGTCATTGGTGCAGGCGATGGTGTCACCGCCCTCGAGCTGGCGCGGCAAGACAAACCCGACATTGTGGTGTTGGATGTAATGTTACCGCGCCTCGACGGGTTTTCGGTTTGCCGCATGCTCCGCAAAGAAAGCGCCATCCCCATCATCATGCTCACCGCCCGCCAAGACGAAGTCGACCGGATTGCCGGACTCGAACTCGGCGCCGACGATTACCTCACCAAACCCTTTAGTGTGGGCGAATTGCTGGCCCGCATCCGCGCCATCTTGCGCCGCAGCGACCGCAGTGGTGGTAGTGGCACAGATCGTGACGTGTTGCATATCGGCACGATTAAGCTCGACGCTGGCTCGCGACGGATTTGGCGTAACGACGCCGAAATCCAGCTGTCACAAAAAGAATTCGACTTGCTGGCCTGTTTGATGCGCAACCGCGGGTTGGCCTTGTCACGCGATGTATTGCTCGAGCGGGTCTGGGGCTTTGATTATGTGGGCGATGGGCGCACCGTCGACGTGCACATCCGCTGGCTCCGTGAAAAAGTCGAGCTCGACCCCAGTGCCCCCGAATACCTGCAAACCGTGCGGGGGATTGGCTATCGCTTTGATTTGCCTACAACGTAATTCATTGACCACTCCACCAATCTGCTCTTTCATCGCACCGAGCAAATAAGTTTGGCAGCGTACACCGCGTTACGGATTGCGCGTACAAAAACAAACGAGTTATCACCAAGATAGCGTAAATCATCAGTACCCAATGAATGATTGAGCAAGGCTTTATCGCACAGCGCTACGCGAACTCACGCGGTAGTCGCTGTGCGCTATAAAAGAAATTTTGTGGACAACTACTACCAACGTTGGTCAAATTTTTAATCTGGGAGCGCAGTAATGTTGTTTGATTTACTCATCCCATGGGTGATTGCCGCTGCCGCCATTACCTGGCTGGTGATTATGTGGCAAAACCGCCCGCCCGAACCACAGGCACTGCCACCACCACCGGTGGTTGTAGATCGCCCCTATGCCCCCGCCGAAATCATCGTGTCGGTCATCGACATCGGCATTTTGTTTGTCAATGGTGACGGGATTGTGTTGATGCACAATCCTGCCGCCAGCGAATTGCTCAACCTACAACGCGACGGGGTGGGGCGCACCTTGATAAGCCTGATTCGCGACCATCAATTCGATGAATTTGTGCGTGACGTGGCCATACGTTGTGAGTCCGACGAAATGCTGTTGCCGATGCGCAACCCGGCCCGCACACTGCGGGTCAACGCCCGCCCTATCATTCAGCCCGACTACGATGTGATTGTGATTTTGTTGGTTCGCGATATCACCCAGCTCAGTCAACTCGAGCGTGCCCGCCGCGACATGATTGCCAGCGTATCGCACGAATTACGCACGCCCCTCGCCGCCCTCAAATTATTGAGCGAGACGATTGCATCTAACCCGCCCCCCGAAATCGCGCAGCGGATGGCGCGCCGGATTTCGGACGAAGTCGATGCCTTGACCCGCCTCGTCAACGACTTACACGATTTGTCACAAATCGAAGCCGGCCGCATCGCCTTGCAAATGGCATCTACCGATGTGATTCAAATCGTCGAGCGAGCCATTGAACGCATCTCACCCCAAGCCGACAGCCATCATATTGAAGTAAACCATACCGTCCTCAGTGGCTTACCTATGATGCTCGCCGACGCCGGACGCATCGATCAAGTGCTGCTCAATTTGCTCCACAATGCCGTCAAATTCACCCCTGACGGCGGCTATATCACCATTGGCGCACAGTTGATTACCTTACCTCATGATAATAATGCACTCCCAGGCATCCCTGCCGACCACAATAGCGGCGAATGGGTGGCAATTACCGTGACCGACACCGGCGTCGGCATCCCTAGTGAACACTTGCCGCGGGTGTTTGAACGATTCTACAAAGTCGACCAAGCCCGTACCCGCGGCTCGGGTACCGGCCTCGGGTTGGCCATTGCCCGCCACCTTGTAGAAGGTCACAGCGGCAAAATCTGGGTGGTTAGCACCGTTGGTGTCGGTACAACGTTTATTTGCACCCTGCCGACTGCGTAACGACAGTAGAGGCAGTTAATCCAGTCGCCGATAGATGTCGTATCGATATCTGCGTCACGGCGACTGGTACTCGCCCATATGGTCAGAAGCGACGCAGCCTGCTGCGTCTGGCTATCCCCCCCTACGTCTGTCACACAAATATCAGCAATCACATAAAAATCATGCAAGACACAGCACGCGCTAATGTGACATTGTGCATATATTTACGCAGTATTACAAAAATTTAACACAAATAAAAGTTGTAAATTTATCGCACTATTCAAGAAAATTCGGTGTATCACTGCATATCTACACAACCAATTATCCACATATATTAGCGTATACATTGTATATAATTGATATTTTGTTTAATATATTTAACATCAACACATTAGCTTATTATGACAAATTGAACAAAAAAGTCATTTTAATTGACGTTTCGCAAATATGTAATTAAAATGTAATAGTTATTTACTAATTACAAGGATTTTCATGAACCTGAGTAATCGATTTTTGAAGAGTGTCTTGTTGCAATACGGCATCATTGTCACACTCATAATGACGGTGTTCAACACGCCATCTGCGCAAGTCACACAGGCCGCATCAGCACCAGCAGCCGTCCCAAGTGCCAACCCCATGCTGACCATCAATGGTGGTGGTGGGATAAGCGGGACGGGTGCCGATGGTATTCAAATGACGTTTAACCGACCCAGTAGTGGTGAAAACATCAAGTTTACCAATCGTAATTTCATGTATTGTTCGGGTGACGTGGCACAAGTATTAAATATTGGCGGTACCTCGTACACGACGTTTAATGGTTCTTGTGCGTCAAGCGATATTAGTAGTCAAGCCAAATTTGACTCGTTGGTCATCGGTAATTTGACTGGCAGTGCCAATACCACCGGAGCCAGCACAACCGGTAGCGGGTCAGCCATCATGACCTATACCAAAACCATCAGTGGCTTGACCTATGTGCTAGAGCGGCGGATTACCTACACCTATCCCAATTATTACTACACCGATGAATACAATATCACCATCCCAGCTGGCAATACTGCCATGGTCAAGCTGTATAAGGGTGGCGACACCGCACCAGGTGGCTCAGACAGAGCCAATAACATGTATGATTCGGTACCGGTCAAAAACATTCAATCCGTCGAGAGCAATTCCCGGGTGGTGTTGGGGATGAAAGAAATCCCTGCAGATGAAGGGGGAAGTACCTTTGAAGGTGCATTTGGGAGCGACTATTACCTGATTTATGCTACCGTCAATTCTGGGGGCAACATCGGATTTAGTGCGACGTACGGGCCAAACGACGCCGGATTCATGATTCAATATACACTTGGGAGCACGCCAGGGAAGTACAACGAAGAAAACATCACCTATGTGGGATTCCAAAAAATCAACCTTGAAGCATCGTGGTCTAGTGCACTCGTCAATGACGTCGGTCGCTTAAATCTGGTCTTAAACAATGCATTTTTGACGACACAGAGCCCGTTAGGATATACATTTCAGTTGCCAGCAGGATTGATTCCTGGGGCACTCAATACCACGTGTACCAATGCAACCGTCACGATTAGTGAATCGAACGTCGTAAGTGTCAGCGGCATTTCAATGAATGCGTTAACGAGCTGTCTAGTCACCGTCGATGTGGGTTCACCCAGTGCCACAAGCTACACATACACTGCCGCAAACGTACTCAGCTTATCAAATGAAAACATGGCCAACGCCGTTGGTTCTTCATCGGTGACGTTTCGGCAAGCATCATCAACGTTTACGCCCACACCTACCGCCAGCCGTACGGCCACCAATACCAGTACTCCATCCAATACGGCAACGAATACCGCAACCGCAACCAATACACCAACCAATACGCCCACCCGTACCGCAACCAATACACCAACCAATACGC
>DBCF01000172.1:32004-39432 GCA_002292925.1 Roseiflexaceae bacterium UBA965
ACCAACCAATACACCAACCAATACCAGTACTATGACAAATACCAGTACTAGGACAAATACCAGTACACTGACATCAACGAATACCCGAACCAATACCAGCACGCCGACATCAACCAAAACCAATACGCCAACTCCCACCCCATCAGGCCAAACGATTACCTTCCCGGCAATTACGGACAAAATTGAAGGTGGGGCCACCTTTACCTTGCCCACCGCAAATTCTTCGGTAGGGTTACCTTTGACCTATACGTCGACAACAACCAGCGTCTGTACCATAAACAGACTAGTCGTCACCATTGTGGGTCCAGGGACATGTAGTATCACGGCATCACAAGCCGGTGGGACGATTGGCGGCAAAACCTACACCGTAGCAGAAAGCGTCACCAACACCTTTACCGTTAAAGCCAAACAAACGATTACCTTTGCCCCAATCAGTGAAAAATCAAGCACCGATGCAGATTTTGATCCTGGCGCAACATCATCTTCACAATTGCCGGTGGCCTACCGATCAACCACCCCAGCAGTGTGTACGATTGTCGAAGGCAAAGTCCATCTTGTGGCCGGTGGTATCTGTAGTGTGACCGCAACCCAAGCCGGTGGCGATAGTGGCGATTCGGTCTATGCCACCGCCACATCGATTACCCAAAGCTTTGCAGTGAAAGGCGCCCAAGTAATCTCCTTCCCGCCTGTTGCCGACAAATCAGTCGGTGACGCATTTATTGCGTTGACGGCAACTTCCTCATCAGGATTACCCGTGTCCTACAAAAGTACCACGAGCTCAGTTTGTACGCTAACGACAAAAATTCCGACAAGTTTTGTCAGTTTTGTTGGTCCCGGTGATTGTATAATCACCGCCTCACAAGCGGGTGGTCGCGACTCAAGTGGTATCTCGTATTTGGCAGCAACGAATGTAACCATCACTATCAAGATTAAATCATCACAAACGATTGCCTTTACGCCACCAACCGGGAAAAACATCGCTTCTGATGATTTTGATCCCGGTGCGACGGCATCATCTGGTCTGCCGGTTACGTATACCAGTACGACACCAGCCATATGTACCATCGTAGAAAACAACGTTCATGTCGTTGGACCTGGATCATGTAGTGTGACGGCGCGTCAGGCCGGCGGTGAAGTTGAGGGCGGATTGACCTACGTCGCAGCCCTACCAGTCACCAAGTTAATTGTAATTGGTGGACCAACAAGCACTCCCACGGCAACACGAACCGAGACGAGCACCCCCACGGCAACACGAACCGCCACGGCAACACGGACTGCCACGGCAACACGAACCGCCACGGCAACACGAACCGCCACGGCAACACGGACTGCCACATTAACACGGACTACCACCAATACGATGACTCCCAGCATTACCCGCACAAGCACCCCTACGGCGCAATCGTTTACCCTCAAGAAGGCTGCCGTCGGCAATGCATACGTGATTGGTATCTTGCAAAACAACACCTTAGTGTCATGGGGGATCAACGACCCAGGGATCCGGCAGTCAACCATCCCCTCGGCCTACAAAAACATGCAGTTTAAGGATGTGGCTGCCTCAATCGCGTCAATCTACGTATTGAACATGGCAGGTGAAGTCTATGCCTGGGGCCAAAACCTCAATGGAGAGACCGATGTCCCACCGGCAGCACGCACCGGGATTAAAGCACTTGGTGCGGGTGGTCGATTTGCCTTTGCCATCAAAGAAAGTGACGGTTCGCTTGTCGGCTGGGGTAAAAACAGTAAAGGTGAATTATCAATACCACCGTTGACCGGTGTCGCCCAAATCGATGGCGGTGACTTCCATGCCGTCGCCGTCAAAGACGATGGCACCGTCGTCGCATGGGGTGATAATTCAGCTGAACAAACATCAGTACCACCAGGTATTACCAATGCCATCCAAGTCAGTGCCGGCAAAAACCATAGTTTAGCCTTGTTACGCGATGGTCGCGTCATTGGCTGGGGCACGAACTCGATGGGGCAACTGAGCATTCCGACTACAGCCGTCGATTTAGTCAGTGTCACCGCCGGTCGTGAATGTTCATTGGCCGTCAAAGCCGATGGCACCATTATCGCGTGGGGCAATCCACTCTATATCTCGTTTACACCCAAAAACGTCTCTCAAGGTGTCGCAATTGCCTCTGACAATATCCATTCGATTATTGGATTGCGCAACGGCGGTATCGCCGTGGCCGGTCCCGATGTCTACGGGATTTATCGCTCACGCACTCCTACACTCACCCCCACCCCGTAGTCACCAATAATCCGACACCCCCCAGCACACGATGTGTGTTGGGGGGTGTTGTGTAGCCGCAGCCCACTGCAGCTCTTCTTCCGATTTCGGGGTGTTGTGGAGTCGCAGCAGGCTGCGGCTCTTATTATCACGCCAATACCCGCGCCTCACAAAAAAACTGCGCCAACGGCGCTGGTAGCAATTCCGCAAAGCGCGTTTTTTGCCCCACCGTATGCCCAGCGAGGGGCATCAAGCGGGCCGTGAGTGGTTTTTTCAAGGCCGTCGCCAACGTGGCCACCTCGCGGTAAATCCCAGCCAGCACCACGGTATCGACATCGCCCGCCAACGGGATGGTATCGAGCCCGGTGCCACAGACCGCACTAAACGCCAACAAATCTCGCAAGGTATAGCGGCCATCCAGCGCCCGTTGCGCCAACGTGGCGTCTTCGACGACGGGCAACATGATGCCCGAAAAGCCCAACTGCGTCACATCACAACCGCGAATCGTCGCCGTCAAGGCCCGCACCGCCGCCAACGTGCCCCAATCCCCAAACTGCACCCCTGCCAGCGCCTCAATGGCGGCGGCAATACTGCGCTCGGGGTGGGGATGGGGTGCCAGCGACCAGTCACAACCGGCATAATTGATACCATACTGGGCACAAATCGGTTGCGCGATGGCGCGCAAGCGGGCATCGTGCGCCACAATCTCGCGGGCCAGCGCCGTCAAGGCCGCCGCCACCAACACTGGGCGGTCGGGGTGATCGAGTGGCACGTCTGCCAACGGGCGTGTCACTTGCCACGCCAAGGCCGCCGCTTCGGGACCAATCGCCAGCCACGGCGCCCCTCCGTCGTGCCACGACGCCGGGAAGAACGGACTGCCCGCCGGCACCATCGCCAAGGCTGCCACCCGCAGATTGCCCACCCCGCCTGGCACTTTGCGCGCCAAGTCATGGGTCATCTGCGCCATCAATTGCACCACCGCATCGTCGACCTGCCCATTGGCCGTCAGGCTGACGCTGGCAAATACCGCTTGCGTGGCCGCCATGGCATCGGCCAACTGCCCCAAACGGTCGCGAGGCACAATCCCCAACGTGGCATAATCGAAGCCGTCATCGAGCGCGCGATCTTCGATCCCCGTTGCCACACTCACCAAATCGGCACAACTATTAAACCCGTTCATGGTAGGGGTACACCGCAAGGTCTGCACCACATAGCCAGCCTCGCCAAGCTGCTGACGCAAGGCATGGGCAGCCTGTGCCCCGCGCCCCAAATCACCTTCACGCGCGCCAATGGTAATTGTGCGTAATTCCATCGTTTTTCCTTTTTGTAAAAAACAGTACGGCGCCTGACCGCTGTACCCACACCCGCATATCTGCCTACGCGCAGCAGTGGTGGGCGCAGGGCAGTGCTGTCGCACCGTGCACCTTAGCCCACCACTAGGCGTATCAACCAAAACGCTACCATGCCTAGTCCCACCGTCACAATGGCGTTTTCGGTCCGCCACGCCACCAAGGCGCCCACCACCGCGGCACCTACTGCTGGCCCCAGCTGCAACACCCGGCCATAGTCGCCCATCTGGGTGACCACAGCCGGGACGATGAGTGCCGTAAACACCGCCGGCGGCACATATTTTAACCACAATGCCAACCAAGCTGGTGGGTCATTGCGCAACAACAGCAAAGGAATCGCCCGGGCGGCATAGGTTACCGCAGCCATTCCCGCATACGTCAACCAAATCGACATCTATCACTCCCTCTCACAGTTGCTTTAGGAATGCCTCAAACCGCACCAAGCCTTGATCGAAATCGGCTTTGCCAAAGCCCACCCGGAAGTAATTACCCGGGTAGCCATAAACACTCGCCGGCAAAATCAACACTCCCGCCTGCGCCGCCATTGCTTCGGCAATCTGGGCAATCGGTTTGGCGTGAAGAATCTGGGCAAAGGCCACACTCCCCGCCCGCGGCGCCACCATCTGTAAGCGATCAGGCATGCGGAGACACACCTCTTGGAACAACTGTAGGTTGCGCAACACAATCGCCCGACTGCGAATCAACATTCGTTGCGACGCCCGCAAGGCAATCAACGCCAACACCTCAGAAGGGGCCGAATTACAAATCGTGGTGTAGTCTTTGTAGGCCAGCAGTTTTTGGCGCAACACTGCGTCACGCACCACCAACCAGCCAATCCGCAACCCTGCCAACCCAAAGGCCTTGGACATCACGCCCAGACTCAACGCCGACGGTGACAATTCACAGGCCGCCGGCAACCGGTCACTGGGGTTGTATTCCAGCATGCGATAGACTTCGTCGGCAAACAACACCGCCCCGGCCTCATGCGCCATCGCCACCACCGCCCGCCACTCGTCGTGGCTCATCAACGCCCCCGTCGGATTGTGGGGCGTATTGAGCAAAATCAGCTTGGTGTTGGGGCGGATGGCTCGGCGTAATTCGTCGATGTCGAGGCGCCATTCTTGTTCGGGGCGCAACTCAATCAAGGTCACATCGGCGCCAGCGGCTCGCCCTACTTCGTAGAGCGACTGATAGCCGGGCCACGTGCTAATCATATGATCCCCAGGCCCTAACAACACATTGGCAGCAATAAACACGGCTTCTTCGGCGCCGGCAAAGGTAATCACCTCGTCGGGATCTATCCCGTCATACAGCTGGGCAATGGTGGTCCGCAACGCCGGCAAACCATTGGTCTCGGTATAGCCGAGGGTCAACGATTGCCAGCGCTGCAGGGCGTCGTCGTCGGCCAGTGCCAACAAGTCGTGCATCGCCATCCCTTGGATGTCAGAGCTACACAAAATATAGGGCGTGCTAAATTCGTAACGCGCAAAAAAACGTTCGAGCGTAAACTCAGGAATTTTCATTGATAGGCTCCATCTGTGCTAATTGTTGACGGCGCGCCAACCAGGCGCCTACGGCACTCGCCAAAATCCCGGCGGTCAACACATACCAACTCCCTGGCAACACCAGTGCAGTAGCCACCGAAATAACTGCCGCGAGTATCGCTACCACCAAGTTGACGCGGTCACGCAACATCGGCACCGTAAAGGCGATAAAGGTCAACGGGAAGATCAAATCGAGCCCTAGTGCAGCTGGATTGGGAATCAACGCCCCCAACAGACTGCCGATGATGGTGCTGGTCGCCCACACAAAATAAAGACTCAAATTCGAGCCCAATTGAAACCAGGCATCGCCGCCATGTTGGGTGAAGCGTTGCACCCCCACGGCGTAGGTTTCGTCAGTTAATTGGAACGCCACCAACGCCCGCAACCAGGTGGGCGACTTGCGGATGTACGAGGCCGTCGAGGCTGCCAGCAACAAATGGCGCGCATTGATGATGGCGGTGGTTGCAATGATGCTAAACGGGTGCGCGCCACTACCAAACATCCCCACGGCGGTGAACTGCGAGGCGCCGGCAAAGACAATCAGCGACATCCCCAACGTTTCCCAGAAACTTAGTCCTGCCGACAAGGCGCTGACAGCATAGACCATCCCAAACGGCGCCACCCCTGGCCAGACCACCAATGTCGCCAAAAATCCTTGTTGAATCGTGGCCCAGCGACTCATGCCCGCACTCCTTCAATCAAGGCGACGGCGATATGAAAGCTCCCGTCCGCTTCGATCCCCAAAATATCACGCACGTGGGCCGGCGCATTGGCCATCAAGCGTTGCAACTGAGCCACTTCGGGTGCTGGTGTCGCCATGCGCGTCACCCACGTGGTAAATTCGAGGCGCACCGACCAGGTCTGTATGTGGCGGGCGGGCAACCCGGCCGCGCCACACATCTCGAGCCATTGTGCCACACTGTGGTCACGGACATGCGAGGGGTCGCGCAAAATTTCTACCGTATTTAAATAGGTATCGGCCATCGGTGCGGGGGGCGACACCACATCTACCAACAACCAGCGCCCTCCTGGTACCAACACCCGTTGGATCTCACGTAGTGCCTGGAGTGGGTCGGCGAAATGATGGGCCGCATAGCGCGACACCGCCACATCAAACGAGGCATCAGCAAAGGGTAATGCCGCCACATCGGCTTTTTGGATGGTCACATTGTGCAAACCCCGTTTTTCGACTTGGGCCTGGGTCTGGTCAAGCATGGCCTGCGTCAAATCAACCGCCGTCAAATGCAAAGCCTGGGCGGCCAACCCGATGGTGACATGTCCAGCCCCACAGCCCACATCCAGCACTCGTTCGCACCCGGTCAAACCGGCTGCAGTAATCAAGCCTTGCAAATCGGCGCCACTGGCATGCACCGTGCTAGTGGTGTAATTGGCGGCCACTGCCCCAAATTGTTGTTGGATGGATTGATTGACTGATGCATCGCTCATGGTTGTAATCCTATGATAATCCGCTTGTTGGTGGCACCTTTACTGCGGGTTTTGAGCAGGGTAACCTGGCCCACTTCACCCGTGTGGGCGACGTGGGTACCGCCGTCGGCTTGTAAATCGAGCCCCACAATATTGACGGTACGCACTTCGCTGATACCTTCGGGCAACAAGCTGATTTTGGTGCGAATCAAATCGGGGATGGCAAAGGCTTCGTCGCGGGGCAAGATGTTGACTTCAATCGGGCGATTGGCAGCGACTTCCACGTTGACTTTTTCGACAATGGTTTGCGCCAGCTCATTGCTAAAGTCGGTGATTTCGAAGTCGAGCCGCCCTTCGTCGAGATCCATGTTGCCCCCGGTCACAAAGGCGCCATAATCGCGAAAGACCACGCCGCACAACAAATGCAAGGCGGTGTGGGTACGCATCAAACGGTAACGTCGATCCCAATCAATTGCACAGGTGACGGTTGTGCCAACGGCCGGTAATTCACCGTCGCTGAGGGTATGCACGATGCCGTCGGGAGTTTTTTTGACTTCAGTAATCTGCCAACTGTTCCCACCTAGGCTCATGGTGCCAGTGTCGTGTGGTTGGCCACCGCTGGTGGCATAACAGACGGTTTGATCGAGGACGACTCCATGGCCTTCGCTGGCATGGGCAACCACGGTGGCGGTGCATTCCCGCAAAAACGCATCGTGATGATACAACAATATGGTCATAACAGTTCCTTCTGATAACGTGCTCGTGTGTCTATTCTAGCCTAGTTCTAGGACGGTACGATTGCCATTTGTCTCACACAACGCACACGGAGGGCGCGGAGGCTACGGGCGATTGTACTTCCTACCTTAATTCCTCCTTC
>DBCF01000172.1:39496-39779 GCA_002292925.1 Roseiflexaceae bacterium UBA965
AACGCACACAGTGGGCGCGGAGGCTACAGGCGATTGCACTTCCTACCTTAATTCCTCCTTCATACTTCACACTTCCTACTTGTGTGCTCACACAACGCACACGGAGGGCGCGGAGGCTACGGGCGATTGCACTTCCTACCTTAATTCCTCCTTCATACTTCACACTTCCTACTTTGTGTGCTCACACAACGCACACAGTGGGCGCGGAGGCGCGCCTACGGCACTTCATCCTCGTGTACTTTTCGCAAAAATTATTGAAATGGCGGATTGTAATATGAAGTGC
>DBCF01000083.1:0-1496 GCA_002292925.1 Roseiflexaceae bacterium UBA965
CCAGCGACCTGCAGGCTACCACTGGTTTTACCCCGAAAAAACTGTGGCATGAAGCCGGCCAGCAAGGCACACAAGGTACTTTTGCCAGCCCCCGCTTTGCCGATAAGCGCGGTGACACTGCCAGGTTGTAGGGCAAACGACACCTCTGCGATGGCTGGGGTAGTTTGGCGCCGGTAACTGAAGCTGAGTTGGTCGACGCTGATAATCGGAGTGGTCATGACGGCAACCTCCCGGCGATACGCAAGCCGATAATCAGGACGGCACAAAGCAATAAGGCTGTGCGGGCAATCTGTTGGGCGCGGCTATCGACGATTACCGCCATGCGGGTGGGCAGGCTGGTCGATGCAAAAGCGCGTAATTCCAGCGCCATCGCTCGTTCTTCGATGTCGACCAATGCCCCCACTACCAGCGGTCCGATGAGGGGCAATAAGGCGCGTACTCGGCTAACGAGTGATTTGATCACTAGCCCCCGTGATTGTTGGGCTTCGAGGATGGCGGCGGCCCGGGCCCGCATGTCGGGGATGATTTGCAAGGCCATCAACAAAATGTATTCGATGCTCCGCGGCATACCTCGCTCTGCCAAGGCTTGGGTGAGGCGCGACGGCGTGGTAGTCAAAATGACACACAGTAATCCCGACCCTAATGTCATGATGCGCGCCAACAACACCCCGGCATTGCTGAGCGCTTCGGTATAAATCGTCACCCCATAAAACGTCAAACTACCACTGGCATTGCCAGGGAACAACAAGCCTTGGATGATAAACAGCGATATCCCAATCGGCAAAAAAATCGCCCATAACGCCCCATACAACGCCCGCGGTTGGGCAACGGTGAGGGGTGTCAGTAACGCCAACACCAAGAGTATGAGGGTAATTGGTGTATTGGCTGCCCCATAGGTAATCAAGGCGAGGCTCAATGCCCATGTGAATTTGGTCAGGGGGTGGAGGCGGTCAAACCAACCAGATGCCATGAAATCCTCTTTTCGCCAAATATCGTCGTCTCTGTATTCTACCTGAATTGAGAATGTTTCTGTGCCTTCGTGTACGACAATGACGCACGTAGTAGAGGCGAATCATGCCGGCGAATTCATTCGCCGCTAGTCGCCATGTAAGGAGGAAGGATGACACAGTAGGGGCGAATTCATTCGCCGCTAGTCGCCATGTAAGGAGGAAAGAGGACACAGTAGGGGCGAATCATGCCGGCGAATTCATTCGCCGCTATTCGCCCGTATGAGGATGGAGGAATCGCCTGAGTCCTACCGTGTGTATAAAAAAACTGGTACGCGTCGGTAAAAACGCATACCAGTATTGTATGAGGCGGTGAGATTATTCGGCGTCGTCGCCAAAGCTCTCGAGGATGCGTTTGGGTAACAAGTTGATGATGGCCCAGACCATCATGAACGACGCCATTTTGTCAAAAGGATCTGATACGACCCCTTGGGCTAACACGGACGACAAAATGTTTTGGCCGCTGGCCATAAACGACGCCACCAAAAT
>DBCF01000083.1:1564-13534 GCA_002292925.1 Roseiflexaceae bacterium UBA965
GCTGCCACCACACCCGTGACGATACCTGCGAGGCCAGCGTAGCCCCCGTTTTTAATCAAAAATGCCCCAACGAGTGCCCCGGCGACAAGTGCGCCTGCAAACAAGGGAATATTTCCACTCAGCAAATCAGTCATAGGGGGCATTGCACCATCAGCACCGATATTGATGAAGGTGGTGATGAATAATGCCAATGCAAAAAAGAACAAGCCACCGACCACTGCCCCCACTGCTTGGGGTGATTGGCTGGTAAATACGCCCCGTTTACCAAAAATACCGGCCAAGGCCCCGATGACCACTGCCACGATGAAGTAGGGTGCGGCATAGGCGTTGCCCAACAAGCCCCAAATCAAGCTGGCAAGGAGACCCGTCAATGCGCCGGCCCATGGACCGAGCAATGCGCCGACCAATACTGTGCCGATGCTATCGAGATAGATGGGTAACTTGAGTACGGTGACCAATTGGCCGATGGCGATGTTGATGGCAATTGCCAGCGCCATCAAAATGATGTTGCGGGGGTTTTTGAGGGTACCAAGAAACTTCTGCATGTCTTCTCCTAATTTTGGCTTGTTCGACTACGTTGTCTTTGCGCCATCAAGCCATGATGCGCGTAACGCCACAAAAGAGCCGTCTATTATGCTTTGCCGGATCTCATGCATGAGATGCAGCAAAAAAGCAACATTGTGCAGACTGACCAAGCGAATTCCCAATAATTCCTTGGCGCGGAAGAGATGATGGATATAGGCGCGCGAATATTTTTTGCAGACGCTACAGCCACACCATTCGTCGAGTGGGGCGTCGCTATCGCGACAACTGGCATTGTTGACATTGAGGCGGAAGTTTTTGCTGGCGTCACGCACCAACGCCGACCCGTGCCGCCCCAAGCGGGTCGGGCTGACACAGTCAAACATGTCGATGCCCCGCGCCACCCCTTCAAACAAATCGTCGACATCACCGATGCCCAGCAAATGCCGTGGTTTGTTGTCGGGCATGTAGGGGACGGTCATGTCGACCACGTCGTAGATTTGGGCTTTGTTGGCGCCGAGTGAGCCTCCGATACACAAGCCGTCGAAATCCATGCCGCCGATGTGTTGGGCGCTGATTTTGCGCAAATCAGGGAACACACCACCATGCACGATGCCAAACAACGATTGGTCGGGGGTGGGCATGGGGATGTCATGCTCGCCCCGCAAGGTTTGTTGGTGATAAGTCAGACAGCGTTGCTCCCAATCGTGGGTGCGTTGCAACGAGCGTCGTGTATAGTCGTAGCCAGCCCGGAAAGGCGGGAGCTCGTCGAAGCAGAGGATGATATCCGCACCAATGCCTTTTTGGATTTCGATACTTCGTTCGGGGGTGAAAATATGCTTGGCACCATCGATATATGATTTAAAAATAACGGCATCATCGGTGACTTTGACCATACCGGGTTGCGGCTTAAATGAGCCGCGCCCCTTGACTTCATCGGCGATGCCACCGTATTTGAGGCTAAATACTTGGAAGCCGCCACTGTCTGTCAAAATCGGCCCATCCCAGCCCATAAAACGGTGCAAACCGCCGTGCCGGGCGATGAGTTCGTGGCCGGGTTGCAGGTAGAGGTGATAGGTGTTACCGAGGATGATATGCGCACCATGCTCCGCCACCTCTTCGGGGGCGAGTGATTTGAGTGTGCCTTTGGTGCCGACTGGCATAAATACAGGGGTCTCGATGACTCCGTGCGCAGTGACAATGCGACCGGCCCGGGCGCTAGTCTGTGCGTCGCGCGCCTCGGTTGTGAATTGTAACGGCATAAACCCTCCACGTGATGTGCGTCATTATTATGGTGTTTGGTCTTTTTGTCAACCTGACACAAACTAAAAATGTACTTGTTTCATGGTACGATACTATCCAACGAGATGCAGAGGAATCTGGCATTTTGCCGAAAAAATACCAACGGAAAGTATTGCACCATGAGCCATATCAGTCATCGTACCTTTGCAGATGCCCAAATCCAAGGAATTCGGTGTGGAGTATTGACGATTAGTGATACCCGCACCATTGAAAACGATACCGGGGGCCAACTCGCCCAGCGCCTTTTGACCGACGGTGGTCACCACGTGACTCAGTATGCGATTGTGCGTGACGAGCCGTTACAGGTGGTTGCCCATATCGAAGCCTGGGTCGCAGCGGGGTGTCAGATGATTTTAACCACGGGGGGCACGGGCATCGCCAAACGTGATACCACGATTGATGCGATTGAGCCATTGTTAGTGCGCAAGTTGCCAGGGTTCGGTGAAATTTTTCGCATGTTGTCGTACGCCCAAGTGGGTGCGGCGGCAATGTTGTCGCGGGCCACGGCGGGGACGATTGGCCAGACATTGATTTTTTGTGTGCCTGGCTCCCCGGCAGCGGTCGACTTGGCCATGACGCAACTGATTGTGCCCGAATTGCGTCACCTCGTATGGGAAACGGTGCGTCAAGCGCCCCCTAGTCAATAAAACAGGAGATTGTAGATGAAAAAAATTGCCTTGCAGATGGTGCGTTTTTATCAGCGCCGGATTTCGCCCCATACGCCACCCAGCTGTATTTATACGCCGTCGTGCTCCGAATACACCTATCAGGCCATCGATAAATACGGGTTTTTGCGGGGGGTGGCGCTGGGGGTAGAGCGCTTGTTGCGCTGTCATCCCTTTTCAACCGGTGGGCACGATCCACTCCGCTAACGCTCATAATTGACGCATGGGGGAGTGTGGTATACTGCAGATACGCAACGGTAATTATTGTTGTGATTTGGAATTTTTTGGTGCACACACGTGGTGCCGAAGACGCTTGAGGATGGTGTGGCCGATACGGGATGCAACTGCATACCGTCCACCACCTACAAATACAAATATCCCCTCGATTGCAATGATGCAACAAACAGCGGCGCAAAATGTTTTGCGGCATGATGCTGATTGATGCGTGGCACGCTGGTGGTATTTGTCACATCCCTTGGTTTTTTGGTGGCGTGTGTACGCTCATTTTGAGGAGCTCACACCGTAACTATGGCAGAGCAAATTCGCAAAGACGTGGCGGTTTTCATTGATTTTGAAAATGTCTATGTCAGTGTCCGCGACAAGCTGGACGCAAACCCCAACTTCGAAATAATCATGGATCGCTGTAACGAACTCGGTCGGGTAATTTTGGCCCGAGCCTATGCCGACTGGTATCGTTATCCCCGCATCACCAGTGCCTTGTATGCCAACAACATCGAGCCGATGTATGTGCCGACCTACTATTACGACAAAGACGCTGGTCGTACTGGTCGCCCCATCAAAAACAGCGTTGATATGAATCTGTGTATTGATGCGATGCGTACGTTGTTTACCGTGCCCAACATCAGTACGTTTGTGTTGGTGACCGGGGATCGTGACTTTATCCCGTTGGTCAATTCGATCCGCCAGCAAGGCAAAGATGTCATTATCATCGGCGTAGGTGGGGCTGCCTCGTCGCATTTGGCCCAAAGCGCCGACGAATTTATTTTCTACGAACAATTAATCGGCAAATCATTGCCCGTAGCTGCCGCCACGCCGATTGGGCGACGGGTCAGTGATATCGATGATTTCGAACGCCCTATCGAACGCCCCGTCGAGCGTATCACTCCGCGTGACCGTGCTGCTGCCCGGGCTTCGGCCACCGCCAAACCGACCAAACCAGCCGAGCCCGTCGCCTTCAATGAAGACGCCGCGTTCGAGTTGCTGGTCAAAGCCGTGCTCGAAGCGCGTAATCGCAACATGATGACGGCATTTGGGTCGCTCAAAGTGTTGATGAAAGAAATGTCGGGCGGCGAGTTCCGCGAGCAACAAATCAAAGACGGCAACGGCCGCCCGCTCGAGCGCTTCAAAGATTTCATTCATGAAGCAGCCCGGCGGGGCAAGATTTTGATTTCGAGCGATGGGGTCGTCAACGAAGTCTTTTTGCCTGGTGAAGACCCACGCAAATTGTCGCAATTCACCTTGACGAGTGATGCCAGTGGCGAACGCCCCAGCGAAGATTCACCTGCGCCATCAATTGATGCCGCTGCCGATGATCGTGGTGATAATGGTGGCAAATCACGGCGCCGTCGCCGGCGTGGCGAGCGTCCTGAACGCAACGAGCGTGCCGAGCGCAACGAGCGTGCCGAGCGCAATCCCGCAGTCAGCGATAGCGACCAAATCGTATTGCCTCCGACTGTTGCCCCAGTGAGTACGGTCACCGTGGTTCCCAATGATTTTGCCGCACCGACTCCCAAAGTCGAGATTGTTGCCTCACCCAAAAACGATGTGGCGCCTGCACCAACGCCCGTGGTTGCCAACGAAGCACCAGTGGCCGACGACGCACTTGAGAACAGTGACGATGTGGCGCCAGCGCAACCGTTTAGTAGCGAAGAGCGCCAATTTGTCCGGGCGATTGTGGGTGCTAGTGAGCGCCCGCTGTCGTTCCAACAAATCCACGATTTGTTGCGCAATACCCGTAATCGGGGTGCCGATGGGGTGTCACGCACCAACGAAGAATTACGCTCGCTGATTAAGCTATCGATTAATTCGGGTGAATTACAACGGATTGGCCGTGGCAATCGGGTGAGTTATCGCTTGGCAGTGGTCGTGGCTCCAACCAACGAACCAGAAACACCAGCAACGACGCCTGTTGTTTCAGTCACGCCGGTGGTCGCTGTTGCGCCCGTTGCACCTGTGGTCGCGTCGACTCCGGCAGTCACGATGATTCCGACTCCGGCAGATGTGGTTGACGATGGCTTGACGTTGCCGGCTGCCCCCAGCAAAACACCTCGGCGCACCAAACGCCAAGACGCACCATTGGCCACGGTACCAACTCCTGCTCCTGTCTCGGCACCAGTTGAAGCCAAAAAGCCTAAAGTCGTGCCCCAAGTAGCTGTTGAATCTAAGAAAACGAATCAACGGCGTACGCCCAAAGCAACGCCAGCCCCAGTGGCCAAAACGCCAGAGTTTACGCCACCAGTATCCCCTGCGTCAACCCCAGAACCGACCCGTGCGACTCCGCGTCGCCGCAAAAAAACCACGGAGTAGTAATGACCATTGTCAAAATCTGTGGCCTGAGCTCACCCGAACATCTACTGGTGGCAGCCGCTGCTGGTGCTGACTATATCGGGTTGGTATTTGCACCGAGCCGACGGCAAGTCTCGATTAGCACTGCCCAACGTCTCGTGGCTACCCTGCGTGATGCAGGGTATGCCACGCAGGTGGTGGGACTGTTTGTCAACGAACCCGCTAGCACCATTGCCACTACTGTGGCCCAGTGTAGTCTTGACGTAATCCAGCTCCATGGTACCGAAGCCTACGACATCGTGGCTGAATTACCTCCCATGCCGATTTGGCGAGCGCTCCGCCTCAATAACAGTGCCGACGAAGTGGCGTGGCTTACCAGCAATAATCCCCAGATTACCCCGTTGGTCGATGCACCAATCACCGCCACGCAGTTTGGTGGTACTGGTGCAACTGCCGATTGGGATGCTGCGGCTACGTTGGCTCGGCAACGGCGTATCGTCCTTGCGGGGGGATTGACTCCCGGCAATGTGCGCACCGCCATCCAGCAGGTGGCACCGTGGGGCGTCGATGTGAGTAGCGGCGTCGAACGCGCTGGCTACAAAGACAACGGTTTGATTGCCGCATTTATTGATTTGGCCAAATCGGCGAGTGAGGTGGCGTAATGCAACGACGTTGGTGGAGTTGGGTTGGTGCAGTGATGACCATGGCGTTGTCGTTGCGCTTCGTGCTGACACGCCTGCGCCCTGTGGTGTTGCGCCCTACCGCTGACGCCACTGGCGAATTACTTGGCGATGATACGGCACTCGGTGTCCGGCGGTTGATTGTGAGTGATCTCCACCTTGGCGGTGGCGATCGGCTTGACGACTTTAATGCGGACAGCCAATTTGTTGATTTTGTGCAATTGTATGCTATGACGGAACCTACCGAATTGATTTTGGCGGGTGATACGTTTGAGTTTTTACAGGTCACGTTGAGTGATGTGCCTGACTTCGAATGGACGGGGCGGGCGGCCCAACGCCGCCTCGACGCCATCATGGCGGCGCACCCCCAAGTTATCCAAGCCTTGGCTATGTTTGTGTGCAAACCAGGCAATTATCTGACAATCATGATTGGCAATCACGATTTTGAATTGCATTATCAAACTGCCAAAAAACTACTCCGTCAAAAATTTGGTCTCGACCCAGCAGACGAACGTTTGCGCTTTTGTACGCGCTACTTTGGCGACGGGATGTTCATCGAGCATGGCAATCAATTCGAGCCATGGAATAGTTTTGTGCGCTTTGAAGGGATTAGTCAGCCGTTTGAATTGGTACGCGGTACCTTTGCCGTCAAAAGTGTGATTAATCCGCTCGAGCGCTCGCCATTGCCGTTGGCGCCACTCATTGATAATGTCAAACCGAGTTCGGCGTTTTTGTGGCATTTGTTGAGTGTGGCGCATTTGCGTGACTGGCAAGTAGTTCGGTTTGTGACTCGGGGGGTGGTGATGGCCGTGCGGAGCATGTTGGTGCCGCTGGCGTATCGCCGCAGTGAGACGCTGAACGAATCAGCCACCACCGTTCGCCATCTCGAAAACCAGCGCCGCTTGCGCCGGGCCCTCGATACGGTGCGCCGAGTCATCGAAAGACGCACCACGCGCCAGCGTGAAACAGTCCCCCCGTACTTGATGGCCCACATCGAACGCGAATCGCGCCGGCAATTATTGCGTGAAGTGCGTGAATTCAACGTAGCGGTATTGCGCGAAATGGTCAAAATTGCCCATAATACAACGTACCAAGATACGGTATTATTTATTTGTGGACATACGCATATGGCGCAACAGGTTATCATGAATGAGCGTCAGACGTATATTAATGTGGGGACGTGGACTGATGTCGTTACCGATTTAACGACTGGTCGGCGCCAAAACCAACGGTGCCCTTTTTTGAGTGTACGCTATGATCCAAAAGGAAATGTGGTACACGAGTTTTTGGTATGGCGTAACCCCAATACTCCCCCTACGCCGTGGTCTCCTGAGTCAATCGGTCGCCCCCGTTTGTTGCGTCGCACCCAAAATCCTGTGCGGTTTGCCACAGATGGCGTTACAATAACATCATGGAATAATGAAGGAGAGACAGAATGAAACGTATTTTCCGTTTGCTCGGTTTGTTGTTGGCTGCTGGTATAGCGCTCGTCGTCTATCGTGCCGTCCGCCAAGAAAGCTCGGCCGCTGCCGCCCCCGCCAACAACCCCAAACGCTCGGTGAGCCCCGATTTGTTGGCAATTTTGGCTGACCCAGGCGATAAAGGCTCCATCGAATTAATCAGCGATGCCGAAGGCCGCGAATGGTTGGTCAATCGTCGCAACGGCTATCGCTACCCCGTCGAAGACGGCATTCCAATTATGTTGCTCGAAGAAGGCGAAAAGAATCGCGACGAGAGCATCATCGCTGGCTAAATTATCCCTCCAGCAAAAACCGCGTCTTGGCAGTGAGCCAAGACGCGGTTTTTTGTTGGGTTGGGATTACACCACCAGCCCGAGATTTTTCAAATAATGCCAACTCTGGGGAATATCGTGATGGTTGTTGAGCTCGAGGATGAGGCGGGGGCGGTGCGTCAATCCTTGCAGGGCCGCAAAGATGCTGGTGAAGTTGATATCACCCTGCCCCAACCCCAAATGGGCGTCGTAACTGCCGTCGTTGTCTTGCAGGTGGACGTGCTCGAGCAAATCGCCGTTTTGGCGAATCCACTCGGGAATACTGGCACCGCCACGCGTCATCGTGATGCGCACATGCCCTACGTCGATGCTATGCCGTACCCACGGTGAGTCAAACGACGTAATCAGGCTCCGTAAATGCTGGGGATGTTGGTCTTGGATGGTTTCGATGACCAGCAAACACCCAATTTCGGCGGCTTTGGCGACCACCGGTGCCATGATGTGGTTGGCGATTTGGATGGCGCTGGCGAGGGTTTTGGGTTGAATCGCACTAAATGGTGAGCCAAACACCATAAACGGGCTGTGCACCACCATATGACTCGCCCCCACAATCTGGGCAAATTCGAGCCCTTGCAACAAGCGTTGTTGTACTACGGCTTGGATGGCACGGTCTTTGCAACCGATGTCGATACCATAAAATGGCCCATGGATGCCACGGCGCCCAGTGTGGGCCTGGAGCATCTCGCGGATGGCGTAGGCCCGAGCTTGCCAATCATCGTCGAGCAGATCGGGGTCGGTAATGTCTTGGATTTCGAGATCGCGTTGATCGGCCAAAACCCAATCGAGGTGCTGGGGTAAATGGTGGGAAGTGAGTGCTACGCCGACAACTGGGAGTGTGCTCATACATGTTCCTCGTAGTAAAAATCACCAATAGTATGCACCATGAATGTTAAGCAGACATCACATCTCGGTTAGCGTTTGGGGGTAAGTTGCGAGCGAGTCAAGGCAATCAGCCCCAATACGCTGGTGAGCACTGCAACTGCACTAATCAATGGCAACCCCCCGTTGACGTACAAAAATTCACTACTAAGTGACGAAAAAATTCGGCCGATGCCCACAGCTGCCGACATCAACGCCATCATGGTGCCCCGGGCGGCCGGTAATGCTTCAGAAATAAGCGGGAAGCTGGCGACGATGGCGTACTCGATCAAGAAATAAAACAAAAACATCATGACCGTGATGGCCCACCAATTGCTCCCCACAAACGGAAGCAACGCCAAACAGATACCAGTCAACAAAAATCCCCAAATCACCGAGCGGCGTTTGCCGATCCGGTCAGCAAAGGCCACCACTGCACTCGAACCTGCTAATTCAGCAATGCCGATAATGACAAACAAGCCGCCAATCAGGGCCTCGTTGGCGCCCAAGTCGTTTTTGAGCCACGTGCTTTGCGTGATAAAAAACAAATCATTGCCGCCAAAGGTCAGGAACGGGAAGAGCAAGAGGATGGCCAACCCGGGCTGACGCAGTAATGTCATGATATTGAGGGTTGCCGGCGTGCCGTGTTCGACCTGTGGGCGCTGGTGATGTTCAGGGAGTTGCCATAACATAACGAAACTCAGTATGCCGATGCCGGCCAAAATCGCATAGGCCACCATGCTTTGTTGTTGTTGGTTGATGAGATACATCAACGGTGCCACCCCGATGATGGCCGATATCGCCCAGGCCATCTCGAAAATTCCCAATACGCGGGCGCGTTGCTCGTAGGGGCTACGGGCGCTGATATAGGCTTGGCCAGATGGTAAATAGAGTGCCGTGGCTAAGCCAATCAACAAATACCCCACAAAAAATGCGTTAAAGCCACTCGCCAGACTACATGATAATGCGCCGCCGATAAATAGTGCGAGGGCGATGAGCATCGCCTTGCGCTCGCCAATCCGGTCGGCCAAGGTGCCACCGATGGGTGAAGCGAGTGAAGCGGCGGTTTGGATGGCGATGAGCGTCGCGCCTTGTTGGAGCGATATATCGAAGCGGTTGCTAAGAAATGGCAGCAACGGGTAGACGATACGGAAGGCGGTGGTTGAGGCTAGCCGACCAGCAGTGACAACAATCAAATCAATCGGGCGTAAACTCGGTAACTGGGTCACAATGACTCCTTGTGATAGTACAAACGATATCGTTGGCGATGGATGCAGGGCAAAAATATACCATAGCTAACCTACATGACTGTGACGCACGCGGTACGCTAAGATCGTATGGTGCTTGTATCTCATATCTAGCATAAAATGACATATACGCAATACGCCGTTCAGTGTAGTATATTTATGCGTAGTTGTCATACACAAAGGATGTCATCATGAACACTGCACTATTGATTGCGGGTGGGTTGCTGGCAATCTGGTTGGTTTGGAAGCTGATTACGGGTGTGATTCGCTTTATCGTGGTGCTCACCATTATTGCGGTGGTGGCTGCCATGGTCATGAGGATTTTTTGAAACAAGGTTTACGGACTGTAGTGGCGACCCGCTATGTAATGCCACTGCGTGAAGGTGGCTCTTTGCCAGGGCTCGTCGAAGCCAACGACGATGGCATGTACGTCGTCAAGTTTCGTGGGGCCGGGCAAGGGAGTGGTGCGTTGGTGGCCGAATTAGTGGTTGGCGAACTGGCCCGGATTTGTGATTTACCAGTACCCGAGTTGGTGTTTATTGACATCGACCCCGTACTCGCACGCTCGGAACCAGACGACGAGGTGCAAGCGTTAATCATTGCCAGTGCAGGCCTTAATCTGGCCTGTGATTTTTTGCCAGGGGCGTTGCCGTTTGATGCGGCCTTGGTGAAACGAGTTGACCCGTTGCTTGCCTCGGCTGTCGTCTGGTTTGACGCCATGATGACCAATATAGACCGCACTGCCCGCAACACCAATATGTTGTGGTGGCATCGTCAGTTGCATGTCATTGACCATGGGGCTGCGCTCTATGTGATGCATGCCTGGGACGGCTACGAAGAACGCATTATGAGCCCCTTTGCGGCGATTCGCGATCATGTGTTGTTGCCAATGGCAACCCACATCGAGGCGGTCGATGCGCAATTGAGTGCGCGCTTTACACCAGAAGCAATCACGACGGTGCTCGACATGGTTCCTGAGGCGTGGTGGCCGTTGGGGCGGCGCTGGCAAGAGCCTGCCCACGCGCGGGCTGCGTTGCACGACTATCTCGTGCGCCGGGTGGCAGCACCGCGGGCATTTGTGGCGGAGGTGCTACGTGCCCGCTCACTCATTTGATTATGCCATCATCCGGCTGACCCCCCGCATTGAACGCGGTGAATCGATTAATGTGGGTGTGGTGGTTTTTTGTCGCACCAAACGATTTCTCGTGGCGCCCACCCATTGCGACCAAGGGCGACTACAAGCGTTGGATGCCAGTTGTGATATCGCCACCATCCAAGAACATTTGGCGGTGTTTACGGCGGTGGCGCAAGGTGATCCCTCTGCTGGACCGATTGCGCACTTACCGATTGCGGACCGCTTTCATTGGTTGGTGGCGCCACGCAGTACGATAATTGCCACTGGTCCGGTCCATTGTGGGCTGTGTGATGACCCACACGCAGTGGCACTACAGTTACTCCAAAAATTAGTTAAGTAACTGTAGCTCCACTGTGTGGACGGCGCCGTTTGTTGGATTGTTGAGATTACCCGCGATTCATATGAGCTGCGAGTTTGCGCAACGCATCAGGATTCCGTTGCAGTTTTTCAAATGCGGCAATGACGTGATCGACGCCGTCGTGGCCTGCACGAAAAATTGCTTCATCGAGGTAAATTTGTTCTACATGTGCGGCGCGTTCAGACACGGGTAATGACCAGCGACTCGGGTCGAGTTGATCTGCGTATTGTATGGCAACCGGTAAGCGTGACAACTTGGGCTGGAATAATGGGTATTTGCTCATTGGGTCATAACCCACCCAGCAGCCAATGCCTTCGGCATCGAGTGCTTCACAAACGACTGCGTTTGTCACGCCGGCAAAGGCTTCGGGGTTGATTGCGACGATAAAACGATAAAACGACAAGCGGGTAATCCGTTCGTCGAGGTGAAGTGCGCGCACTCCTTGAATGTCATTGAGTCGTTGCATGAAATAGCGGGCATTGGCGGCACGTTCTTCCATTTGGGCAGGAAATTTTTCGAGTTGCGACCCGAGCAATGCCGCATTGAGTTCGCCGAGTCGATAGTTGCAGCCAAATGTGTACATTTGACCGGCAGGATCTTTGGGGCGACCGCAGTCGATGATAGAATGGGCGCGTTGGGCCAGTTGCTCGTCGTCGGTGAGGAGCGAGCCACCTTCCCCGGAAGTTAATATTTTGGAGCTTTGGTGGCTAAATGACCCAAATGCGCCAAAACTGCCGATGCCCCGGCCACGCCATTGTTTGCCTGGGCTATGGGCACAGTCTTCGATGATATGCAGGTTGTGCTTTTGGGCGATTGCCATCAGTGCATCCATGTCACAGACAATTTGGCCCGTATGGACGGGAATGATGGCGCGGGTACGTGGGG